>DASQWG010000127.1:0-9921 GCA_035640375.1 Actinomycetota bacterium | reverse complement strand
CACGATCGCTCGGTCGAACACCATGTGTGCGGACACCGGCAAGAGGACCAGGCACGGGAGGCGCGGGGAGACGATCGGCCCGCGGGCCGAGAACGAGTACGCCGTCGATCCTGTCGGGCTGGCCACGATCACCCCATCGGCGGAGAACGTCGTGACGTGATCCTCGTTCACCGAAGCCGCCAGCCGAACCACTCGGTGACGAGCCCGCTTCTCCACGATCACCTCGTTCAGGGCCCACTGGGGATCGCTCCACGACGCTCCCTCTGCCTCGGCCACCAGGGCCATCCGTTCGTCGATCCGACCCCCGCCCGACATCCAGGCGTCGAGCAGTGACGGCGCCTCCTCCGGATCCACCTCCGTCAGGAACCCCAGACGCCCGACCTTGACCCCGAGGACCGGCACCGCGGCGCGGTTGCCCATCAGGGCCGCCCGCAGCAGGGTGCCGTCGCCGCCGACCGAGACCACCAGGTCGAGGGCAGCGGGGAAGGTCCGATCGTCGGCGGTCTCGTCGGCCCGCACCTCGGACACCTCGAGGGTCCGGGTGGCCACCCCCCGCTCCCGACACCACCGCACCAGGTCCGTCGCCGCCCCCACGGCGGCCGGTCGTCCCGGATGGACCACGAAGCCCAGCCTCACGATGCCTCCCGGACGGCGGTCCCCTCCGCCACGACCGCCTCGAGCTCGACCGTCCGCCCGGGGTGCCCGAGCCGGGCATGGATGAAGAACTCCACGTTGCCGGCCGGACCGGGCAGCGGCGACGCCATGGCGGCCAGGGGCCCGGCCCCCGCATCCCGGCAGGCCGACGCGACGCGGTCGAGCACCTGCAGCCACACGGCCGGGTCGGTCACGAGGCCGCCGGCTTCGACCTCCCCACGGCGGGCCTCGAACTGCGGCTTGACCAGCAGGACCAGGTCGGAACCTTCTCCCCCCAGCGGCACCAGTGCGGGGAGCACGGTTACCAGCGAGACGAACGATAGATCGGCGGTGACGAGGTCGACCGGGCCGGGCAGATCCCCGGGCCGAAGGTCGCGGACGTTGGTCCGCTCCATGACCGTGACCCGAGGATCGCGCCGGAGCCGCCACGACAACTGCCCGTAGCCCACGTCGACGGCCACCACCGAGGCCGCTCCGGCGTCGAGAAGGACGTCGGTGAAGCCTCCCGTCGAGGCCCCCGCGTCCAGACACCGCCGGCCGGACGGATCCACTCCGAACCTGGCCAGGGCCGCGGCAAGCTTGGCCCCACCGCGCGAGGCGTGCGCGAGCGGAGGCTCCAGCACGCGGATCGGCTCGTCGCGGGCCACGAGCGATGCGGGGTTGCCGACCGTTCGGCCGGCCACCGTCACGCGGCCGGCCGCCACCGCCTCGGCGGCGTCCTCTGCGGATGCGAACAATCCCCGGCGGATCAGCTCGGCGTCCAGCCGACGGCGCCTCACGCCTTGGCCGAGGAGGCCTTCCGGCGGGACGGGGTGGCTCGCTTGGACGCGGGTCGGGACGCCGACTCGAGTTTGCGGATGCGGCGTTTCAGCGCCTCCACGTCGTCCTTGGTGGCCAGCCCGGCCTTCGAGATCTGGGTCTTGACCTCGGCACGAACGGACGAGAGGAGGCGCTCGCTGTTCTTGCGGGACCACGCGGTCAGCTCCCGGGCCAGCCGCGCCGCCTGGTCGCGACGGGCCTCGCCCTGGCGCACCAACGCGCGCGCCAGGTCCTCGGCCTTCTCCGGGGTGAGGGCCTCTCGTCCGGCCTCGACGAGCCTGCGCACTGCCTCGAGCATGTGCTGAGAAGGATAGCCCGTCGGGTATACTCGCGCCGCTTTCCGACCGAGGGGTCCGTTGGCGAGCACGGTCACCACGCGAAGGTGCGGCTGATGCGGGGCCGGCGTCGGTTCCTGGCGTACGGGATCGGCGCCCTGGCCGCGGGGGCCGCAGCCGGTCGTTTGGTCACCCGGCGAGACACCAGGCGCCCCGACCCTGCCCTCGACGACGCGCTGGGATCGCTGCGGGGGGAACCGCGGATGATCCGCGGTCCCCGGGCCAGCCGCCTCTACACCGAGACGTTCCCCGGTCCCGGGACCCTGGTGTTCACCCATGGCTACTGCCTGACCGAGGCCGTGTGGCACTACCAGAAGCGGCATCTCGCCGGCCGGTTCGGCGTGGTGACGTGGGACCTCCCCGGCCACGGCCACTCCCCCGGCCTGGCGCCCGGCCGGTTGTCGCTGGAGTTCTGTGCCGACGCCATGGCCCGAGTGATCGATGAGGCGGCTGATGGGAGCGTCGTGCTCGTGGGCCACAGCCTCGGAGGGGTCATCGCGCTCGCCTATCTGGCCCGGCATCCCGAGACCGCGGCCGAACGGGTCCGCGGGGCGGTGCTGGTCTCCACGCCCATGACCCACCTGGCTCGAGCCGTGGCCGGACGGTGGCCGGGCGGGGCCCTAGAGTCGCGCGTCGTGGGGCGGACGCTCCAGTACGTGGTGCAGAGCGACCTTGCCGAACGGGTCCTCGGCCGGGATGTGGGGCGCCGCGACCTGTCGCTCTCCTACCGCGTGGTCCGGTGGGGCTTCGGTCGAGATCCGTCTCCGTCGCACGTCCTGTTCGTCCGCGACGCCATCGCCTCGGTCCGTCCCGACGTGCGAGCCGAGACGCATCGGGTGATGTCCGACGCACACGTGGAGGGGTTCCTTCCGAACGTGGCGGTCCCCACGCTCGTGATGTTCGGCGGCCGCGACCGGCTGGTCGACCCCGACGAGTCGCGGGCCATGGCCGACCTGCTGCCCCGCGGCCGAACCATCGCCTTCCCCGAAGCCGGCCACGCCGTCTTCCTCGAGGACCACGAGGGGTTCAACGCCGAGCTCGGGCGGTTCGCGGCTCGACGGCTGGTTCCCGCCGCGTGATCCCGCTCCGGGACGCCAACCCCACCCACGGCCGAGCGTGGGTGACCCTGCTGCTGATCGCGGCGAACGTGGGCGTGTTTCTCCTATGGGAGCCGATCACGGGGACGCCGCGAGAGCAGTTCGTGTTCTTCGTCTGCAACGGCGCCATCCCCGAGGAACTCACCGACCTCCAGCCGATCCCTGAGGTGGTGCGGCTGTGCGGGGGGAAGAGCGTCCTGCTGTCGGTCCTGACGTCGATGTTCATCCACGGCGGGTTCCTCCATATCGCCGGCAACATGCTGTTCCTGTGGGTGTTCGGCAACAACGTCGAGGACCGCATGGGTTGGCCCGGGTTCGTGGCCTTCTACCTGATCGCCGGTGTCGTGGCGGCCTACGCGCAGGCCCTCACCGATCCTTCATCGCAGGTGCCGCTGGTCGGCGCGTCCGGGGCGATCGCGGGAACGCTCGGCGCGTACATCGTGATGTTCCCGCACGCCCGGGTGCTGACGCTCGTGCCGATCTTCTTCTTCCTCCAGGTGGCCGAACTTCCCGCCTGGATGGTGCTTGGGTTCTGGTTCGTCCTCCAGGCGTTCCAGGGCGTGGGAGACCTGGCCGGCGATACCGCGGGCGTGGCCTGGTTCGCACACATCGGTGGGTTCGTGTTCGGCGCCGCGATCGGGTTGTTCTTCCGGCGACGACCGCAGCCACGGGCCGTCCCGTGGCCGCCCTACTGAGCGAGTTCCCGGACCATCGCCACCGCGCTGGCCGGGCACTCCGGGCTCCGGTCCAGCGCCCACGGCGGGACCTCGGCCCGGTCGATCCGGCGGAACCCGAGCCGGTCGAAGAACCCCTCGGCGGTCTCCGTCAGGAGGAAGCAGGTGGACGCGCCGTGGCGGCGAGCGTCCCCCACCGCCCCCGCCACCACGAGCGTGCCGAGGTCGAGCCCCCGGGCCTCCTCGCGGGTGGCCACCCCGCGCAGGTACGCCTCAGCCCCCCGGACCTCGGCCGTGGCCGTGGCCATGAGGCCATCCTCGCCCTCGATCAGCCACACGCCTTCCGGGCCCCACGCCGGCACCTCGGCCGGGGCCTCCACCAGCCGGCGGACCCCCTCGAGCTCCTCGGACCGGGCCGGGCGGGGAACGGCTCGGGGGCGCTCATCGAGCAGGACGGCCACGTCGGCGCCCACGGCCACGGGTAGCCGGTCCTGGTCGAGCAGATCCGACCGGGAGGAAGCGCCGGAGAGGACCAGGATCGCATCGATCCCGACACGGGCGGCGCCGACGACGTCGGTCTCCAGGCGGTCGCCGACCATCAGGGCCTTTCGGGTGCCGGCGAGGTCGAGGGCCTCGTCGAACAGCGGCCGATGGGGCTTGCCCACCACGGTGGCCGAGGCGCCCGACGCGGTCTCTACGGCGGCCAGGATCGCCCCGGCCCCTGGCCACAGCTCGCCGCCGGGCGCCGGATAGGAGGCGTCGTCGTTCGTGGCCACCAACCGCGCTCCTCGCCGGACCAGCACGCTGGCCACGCGGAGCTGGTCGTAGCCGACGTCCCCGTCCCAGCCGATCACGACCGCGTCGGCTCGCTCGGGCACGCCGTCGAGGACCTCGACGCCGGCCTCGGCCAGCGCCGTGCGGACCCCGTCGCGGCCGATCACGTAGGCCGTGGGCGAGGCGCCGTCCCCGGCCACCAGCCTCGCGGCGGGACGGGCCGAGGTCACCACCTCGTCGGCGGCGGCCTCGATGCCGTGGCCGCGGAGCTTCGCCGCGACTTGCTCGGCGGTTCTCGCCGAATTGTTGGTGAGGAAGATGACCCGGGTCCCGGCCCGCCGCAGCTCGGCCACGGCCTCAGCGGCCCCGGGGACGGGCCGGTCACCGCGGTACAGCACGCCGTCGAGATCGAGCAGCACGGCCCCGTAGCGATCGACCAGCCGCACCGCGTCAGGCGGTCAGGCGGTCCAGGGCCTCGCGGTACTCCCGTCGCGGGGCCATGGCCACGGCCAGCTTGAGGTGGGCCACGGCCCGGGTCCGGTCCCCGGTCCGGGCGCAGGCCAGGCCCAGCCCGAAGTGGGCGTAGTGGTTCACCGGGTCGATGTCGACGGCCTTGGCGAACTCACCGCGGGCCCGGCGGAACCGCCCGGTCATGAACAGGGCCCGGGCCAGGGCCTCGCGGATCGAGCCCTTCTCGGGTTCCACCGCGGCGGCGCGCTCGAGGACCACGACGGCCTGGTACGGCCGACCGGCGTCGAGGAACTCCTGCCCTCGGCTGTACAGCGTGTACACGGATTCGCTCATTCGCTCGCAGCGCCCGTCTCGTTCGTCTATACAGGGGCCCGTGGTGGCCATCGCCCCGTTCGACGGGCTCCGGTACGACCCGGGGGTCGTCGGGACGGACCTGGCGGCGGTCACCTCGCCGCCCTACGACGTCGTCCTCCCACACGACCAGGCCCGCCTGCACGAGTCGAGCCCGTACAACATCGCGCTGGTGGACCTCGGCGCCGACGATGCCGGCGCGCCCGAGGACAAGTATACGAGGGCCGGCCAGCTGCTCCGCCGGTGGCGGCGAGACGGCGTCCTGGCCCCCACCGGACACGACAGCGTGTACCCGTACGAGTTGCGATTCGCCTACCAGGGCGTCGACCGCAGCGTCCGCGGCGTGATGATGCAGGTGGCTCTGGAGCCCTGGGGCGGGGCCGTCCTCCCACACGAGCGAACGATGTCGGCCCCCGTGGAGGACCGGCTCCGGCTGATGCGGGCCACCGCGGCGGACCTGTCCCCGATCTACGCGGTGGTCGGGGGCCCTTCAGCATCTCAATCGGAGCTCCTCGACCGGGCCGCATCCCGGCCGCCCGAGCTCGAACTGACCGACGAGGAGGGCGTCACCCATCGCGTGTGGTCGGAGCCGATGCCTGAGGCCCTCCGGGAGTGGTACCGGCACCAGAGCCTCCTGATCGCCGACGGCCACCACCGGTACCAGACGGCTCTGGCCCACCGCGAGGAGCTTCGGGCGGCGCGGGGACCGGGCCCGTGGGACGCGGTGCTGATGCTCGTGGTCGACGCGGCCACCGAGGACCCTCCGGTGCTGCCGATCCACCGGCTGCTGCACGTCGACCCGCTCCCGGAGCTCGACGGGGAGCGGGTCCGAGGGCTCGAGGAGATCCTGGCGAACTTGGTCGACGACGACCTCCGGTTCGGCGCCGCTCTCCGGGCGGGTGGCGGCCTCCTCCACGTGATCGGGCGCCTTGCCGGCCCACCGCCCACCGTGGCGGCCCTCCATCGGGAGGTCCTCGACCCGATGCCGGGGGCGAGGGACGTGCGGTTCGTCCCGGACGCCTTCGGTGCCGAGGCCGCGGTCCGCTCGGGCCAGGCCGACCTGGCCCTGTTCCTCCCCCCGGCCAGGGTGGCCAACGTCCGGGCCGTGGTGGCCTCGGGCGGGCGGCTCCCGCAGAAGTCCACGTACTTCTGGCCCAAGCCTCGGACCGGCCTGGTCATCCGCCCCCTCCGCTAGGGAAGGAACCGACCCCGCGGGCGGCGAAGTCCTCCCCTGCACCGACTTCCCATGAGGGGCATCGACACGCGGGTTGGACGCAGGCTGGCCGTGGCCGTGTTGGCAGCAGCCGCGGTCACGCTCGTCGTCCCCTGGGCGGCGTGGGCCGCCAAGGCCGATCGGCATCCGTTCCGCTATGGCATCGACATCTCCTCCTGGTACTGGCAGCGGCAGATCGACGAGGAGGTCGCGCCGCCCCTCCCCCTCCCTCCTCCGGTGCCGCCGGTCTCTCAGCGAGCCCGGCTCCCGTCCCCCCAGCGGCCCGACACCATTCCGGTGGCCGTGTTCGAGGGACAGCACGAGCGGATGGGCGCCATCAAGTTCGACCTGGCGGAACGGGGTGTGACGCCCGGTTCCGAGATCGACCGGCTGGTCATGGAGATCGAGGAAAGCACCGACCGCAACGAGCAGCCTTCGGTCAACCCGGCCGAGGCGAAGCTCCAGGCCTGCGTGATCCTCGACGTCCTCACCGGCGGCGAGAACGAACGCTTCGCGGACCGGCCTCAGTATTCGGAGAGCGACTGCGTCGAGGGGAAGCGCCAGACCCCGCCGGCCCCCGCGGCACCGAGATGGATGTTCGACCTCACCGATCTGGCCGCACCCTGGGCGGAGGACCCGTTCTCCAACAACGGCGTGATGCTCCTCGGCCTGGTCGAAGAAGGCGGGGCGGCCGAGACCTGGCAGGTCAACCTGAAGATCCCCTCGCGCGACGACGATGGGACCGAGGTCGACGAGTACGACCAGACCAAGAGCCGGGCCGTCCTCACGCTCGGGTTCGTACCGGGAGAGGATCCGTTCGCGGACCCCGCCGGAAGCCTGGACACGGGGGGGACGGGCGTGACCGGGTCCGGTCCGCTCGGCGGCGGGGGCGGCGTCCCCTCGACCGACCTCCCGGGCGCGAGGGCCTCGTCGCCTGCGCCTCCGGCCTCGGAGACGCCCGATCCGGGCACCACCCCGGCGGCCGCGGTGGCTCCGCCCGAGCCGAGGCTTCCCCCAGCGGTGTGGCTGGTGATCCCGCTCGGCCTGCTGGGCCTGGCTGCGGTTCGATCGGTGGTGCTGGAGCCGGCCGGTGGGCCTCGTCCAGGCGGGGTGATCGAGGCCATCCGGGCGCGGAACGCCGAGCGCCGAGGCGGCCTCGTCCGGGCTCCATCGGATCCCCTGGCGGCCACGGCCGCCGCGTTCGCCGCGGCGGGGAGGGGGATCCTGGGAGGAGCGAGGTCCATCGGCCGCCGGATCGCCGCACCGCTGCGGCGGAGCTCCCGATGAGGCGCCCGGCCATGGCCCTGGCAGGGATGCTCCTGGCGGCCTGTGGCCAGTACCCGGGCGTTCACGAGCAAGCGGTCCGCTCCGGCGAGATCGCGGCGGGCCCCGCGGGAGCCACGCTCACCGAGCCCGGTGCTCCCACCGGGACCGGCGCCCCCACGGGAACCGGCG
Organism: Actinomycetota bacterium; assembly: GCA_035640375.1. Classification (GTDB taxonomy): domain Bacteria; phylum Actinomycetota; class UBA4738; order UBA4738; family CALAEC01; genus CALAEC01. Next base: position 2,078 of record DASQWG010000127.1, on the reverse strand, counting down.
GAGCGGGCGTCGCGGCCGGCACCACCGCGACCGGGGGGGCGAGAGGAACGGGTGCCGACGGGGCCGGCGGGAAGGGGGCCGACGACGGGACCGTCACGGGAGGCACCACGACCGGGGTGACCTCCACCACGATCAGGATCGGCATCCATGCCCCACTGACCGGGGCGGCCCCGCTCAGGTCGGAGTCGTTCAACACCGGCAAGGACCTGTACTGGCTCCGCGGGGCGAACGGGAAGCCGGTGGTGATCCACGGCCGGAAGGTCCAGGTGGTCTTCCAGGACGACCAGTACAACCCTTCACACGCCAGAGCGGTCTGCCAGCAGATGGCCGAGCAGCAGCAGGTCTTCATGCTCCTCGGGGGCGGCGGAACGGACCAGATCCAGGCGTGCGCCCAGTACGCGGCCAGCAAGGGCATCCCCTACCTGTCCTCGGGCGTGACGGAGATCGGGCTCACCAGGCTGCCGAACTACTTCGCGTTCTCGACGAGCTACCCGGACCAGGCCCCGCTGGTGGCCCAGTACGTCAAGCGGTACTTCACCGCTGACGCGAGCCGGGTGGCCATGGTCGCCACCAACACCCCGAACTTCGACGACTCGGTGGCCGCGTTCCAGCAGGCCTTCCCCGGCGTCAAGGTGTTCCGGCCCGAGAAGAACGAGAGCGGCACCAGCATGGCCGGGAACCTGTGCACGGGCACGCTCAAGCGGTACGACGTGGTGTTCCCGCTCACGGCACCGACGTACTACCTCCAGATGGCCGGAGCGGCCCAATGCCGGCCGCAGTACGTGGGCGTGGGGGTGACGATGGGCCTCGACACCGTGGCCCGGACGGGATGCCAGGCCGGCCGGTCCACCGAGGGCGCCCGATTCTTCTCCCCCGCCCCGGCGTTCGTCGACAGCAACCAGTTCGATCCGGTGTTCCGCCAGGCGGGGGGTGCGGACGACATCATGTGGCTCCTGTGGGGCTCCTCGAAGGCCATCCACCACGGGCTCCAGCTCGCGGGACCGAAGCTCACCCGCGAGGGCTTCGTCGAGGCCATGAGCACGGCCTCGATCAAGACGGGGATCCTCCCGGACCTCAAGTTCTCGCCCTCGGATCACTTCGGCGCAAGCCAGGTCCACGTCCTCCGCAACGTGTGCTCGGGTTCGGGTGGGAACTACGTGACCGAGGCGGCCTTCCGGAGCTCCTTCTAGCGAGGCGCCGTGGACGCTGAGCCGAGCGGACTGACGTTCCTGGTGATCGGGCTGTTCCAGGGGGCCGTGTACGGGCTCCTGGCCGTCGGCCTGGTGCTCGTGTACAAGGGCGCCCGCGTCTTCAACTTCGCCCAGGGCGAGTTCGGCACGGTGGCCGCGTTCGTCACCTTCGCGCTCTTCGAGCAGGCAGGGATTCCGTACGGGGTGGCCGTGGCCGGTGGGCTGGCCGCGGCCGTGGTGCTGGGGCTCCTGGTCGAGCGGCTGGCGATCCGGCCGCTGTTCGACGCGCCGAGGGTCACGGTGCTGGTAGCCACGGTCGGCGTGGCCCTCCTGATCGTGGCGGTCACGGTCCTGGTGGCTAAGCCCGAGCCTCGCGTGCTGCCTCCGGCGATCTCTGGCGACCCGATCACGTTCGCCGGCGTGGCCCTGGTCCCCCAGCAGTTCCTGATCCTCGGCGTGCTGGCCGCGCTGGCGGCGGTCCTGGCCCTGTTCTTCTCGCGCACGAACCTGGGCCTGGCCATCCTGGCGATCTCCCAGGACGTGCTGGCCACGCGGATCGTGGGGATCAGCGTCCCCCGGATCTCACGGCTGATCTGGGCCATGGCCGCGCTCCTCGGCGGGGTTGCCGGGATCCTCCAAGCGCCGCTGACGATCTTCACGCCCGGGTTCATGACCACGACCACGCTGGTCCCGGCGTTCACCGCGGCGGTCCTGGGCGGGATGACGAGCCTGCCGGGAGCGTTCGTCGGCGGCCTCCTGGTCGGTGCGGCCCAGAACGTGGGCATCTTCTACCTACAGCGTGCCGGGATCCCTGGTGCCTCCGAACTGACCGTCTTCTCGCTGCTGCTGGTGGTGCTCCTGGTCCGCCCGCGTGGTCTCCTCGGGAAG
>DASQWG010000126.1:0-2009 GCA_035640375.1 Actinomycetota bacterium | reverse complement strand
GGCCACCGGCGGGGGCTCGATCGTCAACCAGGGATCGGTCGCCGCCCTCGTGGGAATCCGGAACTCGGCCGCCTACTGCGCGGCCAAAGGGGCGATCGTCGCCCTCAGCCGGGCCATGGCGCTCGACCTGGCCCCACGGGGCATCCGCGTGAACTGCATCTGCCCGGGGACGGTGGTCACACCGCTGATGGAGCCCATGATGCGGCAGCGGGGCGGGGGTGACCTCGAACGAGGCATCGAGCTGACCATCCAGAAGTACCCGCTCGGCCGCCTCGGGACGACCCAGGAGGTCGCCCGCGTCGCGCTCTTCCTGGCCAGCGACGACGCCGCCTTCGTCACCGGAGGTGTCTATACCGTCGACGGCGGCATGACCGCCCAGTAGAGGGGACGGGGAGATGGCCTTCACCGAGCCCGACAAGCTCGTCAGCCTCGAGGAGGCCGCCGGCCACGTCGCCGACGGCGACGTCGTCGCCCTGGGCGGGGCCCTCTCCTACCGCGAGCCGATGGCGCTGGTACGTGAGCTGGTCCGCGCGCGCCGGCGGGACCTTCACCTGGTCGGCTCCGCCCACGGCATCGACGTCGACCTGCTGGTCGGTGCGGGAGCCGTGCGCGTCCTCGAGGAGAGCTACGTCGGCTACGAGCAGGACTTCGGGCTGGCCCCCGCCTACCGGCGGGCGGCGGAGTCGGGAAGGCTCGCGCTCCGGGAGACCTGCTGCTACACCCTCCTGCAGCAGCTACGGGCGGCCGAGTACGGCATTCCCTTCATGCCGGTGCGGGGGATCCTCGGGACCGGCATCCGCGATCTGCACCCCGAGTACGGCGAGATCCGGTGCCCCTTCACCGGCCAGCGGCTGGTGGCGGTCCCGGCCCTGGCACCGGACGTCGCGCTCATCCACGGCCTGCTGGCCGACCGGCGGGGGAACGTCCACCTGGCGCGGCCGCTGGTCCTCGACGAGCGCTTCACCTTCGCCTCCAGGAAGGTGGTCGTGACGGTGGAGCGCCTCGCCTCGCCGTCCGAGGTCGCCGAGGCAGGGGTGGTGCTGCCCTACTTCGCCGTGACGGCGGTGGTGGAGGCGCCCTACGGCGCGCACCCGACCTCCTGCTACCCGCACTACACCTATGACCGGGCCCACCTGGGCGAGTGGGTCAAGGCCGCCGGGACCGACGAGGGCGTCCACCAGTACCTGGACCGCTACGTGCTCGGTCCCGGCGGCGAGGAGGGCTACCTCAAGAGCGTGGGGGAGGACAGGCTGCAGGCCCTCGGCGAGTGGTCGGCCTCCGACGAGCGCTGGAAGGAACTGCTCTCATGAGCGCCGACTTCACCATCGACGAGTGGATGTGCGCCGCCCTGGCCAACACCATCCGGGACGGGGAGGTCGTCTTCCACGGCTTTGGTAGCCCCTGCGCCACCATCGCCATGCACGTGGCCAAGCGCACCCACGCCCGCCACATGGTCCTGGTGGAGGGGTCGACCTACGCGCTCGACCCTGACCCGGCCTTCGTCCCGCCAACGTCCAACGACTGGTCGCTCATGCGCCGGGCGGTGCACGTGCTCCGCTTCGAGGAGCTGTTCGACCTCGCCGCCAGGGGCGGGGTGGACCGGATGTTCCTCTCGGGAGGGCAGATCGACCCCCACGGCAACACCAACGTCACCGCCATCGGCCCGCCGGACACCCCCAAGGTCAAGCTCGGCGGCGGCGGCGGCGGCTGCAACCTCTCGGCCACCGTGGGGACCCTGACCCTGTGGGCGACCCGCCACCGCTCCGGGCGGACCCTGGTCGAGCGCTGCGACGTCATCACCGACCTGGGATACGTGACTCCGACGGGCACGCGTCAGGAGCTGGGGTTCCCGGGTGGGGGGCCGGAGTGGCTGGTGAGCGAGCTGGGGGTGTTCGACTTCCCCGACGGCCGCGCCCGGCTGCGCCGGCTCTACCCCGACGTGTCCCTCGACGAGGTGCGGGCGGCCACCGGCTTCGAGCTCGTGGTGGACCCCGGGCTGCGGCCGCTCC
>DASQWG010000125.1:0-2576 GCA_035640375.1 Actinomycetota bacterium | reverse complement strand
GACGTGCACAACTTCCTCCTGGAACGGGACGTCCCCCACGAGCTCGTCCCGGTGCGGGGCCGGCTCCGGGAGCCGGAGCAGATGGCCGCGGTCCTCGACCTCCCGCCCGAGCAGGTCGCCCGGGTGGTCGTGCTCGAGGCCGCCAAGGCCCTGGTGGCCCTGGTGCTTCCGGCAGCAGCCGGGGTCGATCTCCGTCGAGTGGCCGTGGCCACGCCGTCCCCATCGCTGGTCGAGCTGGAGCCGGACCGGGTTGCCGAGCTGACCGACTACCTCGCCGAGGCGGTCCCGCCGGTCGGCCTTCCCGAGGGGACGAAGGTGATCGTGGAGCGCACCCTGGCCGAACAGGAGGTTCTGTACATCGCCGGCGGTGAGCCGTCGACGCTCCTCAAGATCCGGCCCGACGACCTCGTCCGGGCCACCGGGGCCAAGGTGGCCAGGGTGGCCCGATGAAGACGCGCCGGCAGGTGTCCGCCGGAGGGGTCCTGGTTCGGGTGGGCCCCCACGGGCCCGAGGTCCTCTTGGCATCGCGGCGGACCCGGCGAGGGGACCTGGTGTGGGGACTGCCCAAGGGACTGGTGGAACCGGGCGAGGCGCCCGAGGAGACCGCGGTTCGCGAGGTGCTCGAGGAGACCGGGCACCGTGGGACGGTCCGCCGTCCCCTCCAGGAGATCTCGTACTGGTTCGTGTGGGAGGGAACCCGGATCCGCAAGACCGTGCACTTCTTCCTGATGGATGCCTCGGACGAGGCACCGGGCCCCCGGGATCGGGAGATGGAGGAGATCCGGTGGTTCCCCCTCGAGGAGGCCGCGGACGTGGCCGGGTTCGATTCGGAGAAGAAGGTGATTCTCGAGGCCGCTCAGGCGGTGGCCGGATGAGGCGGCCGACCGTGGTCGCGCTGACGGCGTCGGCGGCGCTCCAGGTCGCGCTCCCGGTTGCCCTCCCGGCGGCGCCGGCCGCGGCCCAGGGGGAACCGGCCGTTCGTCTGGTGCTGGTCGACCAGACCCCCTTCGCCACCGAAGACAACCCGTTCGAGGTGCGGATCCGGGCCACGAACGGGACGACGACCCCGTACGAGGACCTGAGCCTGGCGGTGACGGTGTGGTCCGCGGCGCGGACGAGGTCGGACTACGACCAGGTCCTCGAGGCCGGCCCGATCTCACCGCTCGGGATCAAGGTCGTTTCGATCGAGGGCGCACTGGGACCGGGCGCCACGCGCTCCTTCGCCGCCCAATGGGAGCGCCTGGCCTTCCTGGTGGCTCGGAACGAGAACGCGCTGTACCCGGTCACGATCGAGCTGCGGTCAGCCGATGCCCGGCTCGCGGAGATCCGCTCGTCCCTGGTCTTCGTGATCGAACCGCCGCTGGCGCCGCTCGACGTGGCGGCGTGCTTCGTGATCGACGCTCCGGTACGGATCCGGGCGGACGGGACGCTCCTCGACACCGAGATCGAGGAGCAGATCCTGCCCGGCGGACGGCTCGATGTGATCGTGGGGGCGCTGGAGGACGCCAGCGCCCCGGTGACCGTGGCGGTGTCGCCGGTGCTCCTCGAGGTGCTGGCGGACATGCGGGACGGATTCCGCGTCGCCGTGGGGGAGATCGATCAGGAGCGACCGGCCGACGATCCGACGGCGCAGGCGGCCGGGAGCGTGCTGGATCGGCTCGGCGAGATCGCCCGGAGGATCGACACCACCGAGCTCGTCGCGCTCCCCTACGCGTCACCCTCGGTCCCCTCGATCATCGAGGCGGGGATGGAGGAGGACCTGGCGGTCCACATCGAACGCGGGCGCGAGGTGGTGGAGGCGCTGCTCGGCGTGGCTCCGTCCCGGACGATCTTCCGTCCCCCGTCATCCGCGCTGACCGAGAGCTCCCTCGACGATCTGGCCGACGTGCTGGCCGAGGACGGCACCACCGAGGCGCTCCTCGTCGACGACGAGGCCTTCCCACCGCCGCTCGGGCTCCCCATGACCCCGCACGGCGCGGCCCAGGTGGCCGGCGGCTCCCTCACCGCCGTGACCCCCGACCCCGTGGTCGACGACCGCACGGAGGCAGCGGCCCAGGACCCCGCGCTGGGCGCCGTGTGGACCCTGGGGGAGTTGTCGGCGATCTACTTCGAGCGCCCCTCGATCCCTCGGGGCATCGCGGTGGTCTTCGGTGAGGGCGAGCGGCCGCCGGGCCGGTTCCTGCGGCTCTTCCTGGAGGGGCTGGAGGTCCGCCCGGGCGTGGGCTGGCTCCGCGGCGTGAAGGCCACCCGGGTGGCCGTGGGCCAGCCCCCTCCGGACGACCCTCCAGAGCCGCGCGAGCTGCGCGAGGACTCCAGGGCGCCGGGGTACTCCTCGGGCGTCGTTGCCGGCATCGAGGAGGGCCGCGCCGACGTGACGGCGCTGGCGTCGATGGCGGACCAGTCCTCCCTGATCGACCAGCTTCGGCGGGGCCTCCTGCTGGCCCAGTCGCGATACCTCGCCGGCCACGAGGTCGAGCGCCTGGCGTTGCTCGGCTCGGTTCGGTCGACGGTGGCCACCGAGCTGGAGAAGATCCATCCTCCGCTGGCCAGTTCGATCACGCTCACGTCACAGGGGG
>DASQWG010000124.1:0-4262 GCA_035640375.1 Actinomycetota bacterium | reverse complement strand
GCCTCGATGTGCTCAGACCGCGTCGGGCCCCATCTCCCCCGTGCGGATCCGCCACACCTGATCGACCGGCGTCACGAAGATCTTGCCGTCGCCGATCTTGCCCGTACGGGCGGTCTTCAGGATTGAGTCGACCACCGGCTGGACCAGGTTCTCATCGGCCAGGACCTCAACCTTCACCTTGGGGACGAAGTCCACCTGGTACTCAGCGCCCCGGTACACCTCGGTGTGCCCTCGCTGACGCCCGAATCCCTGCACCTCGGTCACCGTGAGGCCGTTGACCCCGATGCTCCGCAGGGCTTCCTTGACCTCGTCGAGCTTGAACGGCTTAACGATCGCCGTGACCATCCTCACCGAACCGCCTCCTTCTCCCGCGGGGCCTCCGGCACGACCACGGTCGGCGACGCGGAGCCGCCTCGCTCGCCGAACGTATACCCGACCTCGGCGTGCTGGGACAGGTCGAGGCCGTCGACCTCCTCGTCCTCGCTCACCCGAACGCCCACCACGGCGTCGATCGCCTTGAGGATGGCCCACGTGGCCGCGAACGAGAACGCCAGCGTGGCGATCACGGCGACGACCTGTTTCCCGAGGAGCCCGAGGCTGCCGTCGATCCCGTTGACGGCAGCCGTCGCCAGGATCCCCGTGAGCAGGGCGCCCACGATGCCGCCGACCAGGTGGACGCCGACCACGTCGAGCGAGTCGTCGTAGCCGAGCCGCGGCTTCAGGTCGACGGCCAGGAAGCACACCATGCCGGCCGCGAGCCCGATCAGGATCGCCGCCCACGGCTCCACGAACCCGGCCGCCGGGGTGATGGCCACCAGGCCCGCCACGGCGCCGGTGGCCGCGCCGACCGTGGTGGGGCGGCGGTGCCGGATCCGCTCGGGGAGCAGCCAGCCGAGGATGGCGGCTCCGGCCGCCACGTGCGTGTTGACCAAGGCCACCGCCGCCAGACCACCGGCGGTCAGCGCCGAGCCCGCGTTGAAGCCGAACCAGCCGAACCAGAGGATGGCCGCGCCGGTCACGACCATCGGCACGTTGTGCGGAAGGAACGCCTCCGACCCGTGGCCCCGGCGCCGACCCAGGACGATGATGGCCGCCAGCGCGGCAGCACCGGCGTTCACGTGAACGACCGTTCCGCCGGCGAAGTCGACCGCGCCGAGCCGTCCCAGCCAGCCACCCCCCCACACCCAGTGGGCCAGGGGCGCGTACACCAGGACCGACCACACGCCGAGGAACAGCACCGTGGCGAAGAATCGCATCCGCTCAGCCACGGCCCCCATGATCAGCGCCGGCGTGATGACCGCGAACATCATCTGGTACGCCGCGAAGGCCAGGTGCGGCGTCGTGGTCGCGTAGGCCGCGCTGGGGTCCTGGCCCACTTCACGGAACCCCAGGAAATCGAGTCCGCCGATCAGCCCTCCGATCGAGGGTCCGAACGACAACGTGTAGCCCACCAGCACCCACAGGACGGAGACGATCCCCAGGGCCACCAGCGACTGCATGATTGTGCCGAGCACGTTCTTGGTCCGGACCAGGCCGCCGTAGAACAGCGCCAGGCCGGGGGTCATGAACATCACCAGCGCGGTGGACGTCAGGAGCCAGGCTGTGTCACCGGCGTCGATCTCGGGCATGTCCCCTCCTCCCGTCGTCGGATGGCACGGTTGTAGGGGACGGACGTTTCCCCCCGATTGCCGCCGTGTTTCGTGACGGTTAATTCACGGCTCGACGACGAGGTTGTCGACGTTGGCCTCTACGCCGGAGAGCTTCAGGAGGCGGCGAACCTGTTCGCTCGGCCGCACGATCCGGACGGAGCCCGATGCACCGAGGCCCATACACGCCTGGATCAGCGCCCGCAGCCCGCCGCTGTCGATGAACGTCACCCCCGAGAGATCGAGCGTGATGTCTCCCGGGGTGCGGCACAGCTCGTCGAGGAGCTCGGGCAGGCTGCCGGCCGAGGGGACTCCGAACGACCCGGAGACGCGGTAGGCCCGTGGCCGGTCGAGCGGCTCGATCACGAACGGCTCGTCGGCCACCGGTGAGGCCTAGGACGCGGCGGCCTTGCGGCGTCGGGCCTGGGTCTTCTTCTTCGGCGGGGCTTTCTTGGTCTGCTCCACGCTCTGCTTCAGGGCCTCCATCAGGTCGACGACCTTGGACGGCTCCGGCGCCTCGATGACCTCGATCTCCTCGCCGGCCACCTTCTTCTCCACGATCTCCAGGAGCGCCTCGCGGTACTCGTCGCGGTAGGCGCTCGGGTCGAACGACTCGGTCAGGTTCTCGATCAGGCTCTCGGCCATCTGGAGCTCCCGGTCGGAGACCTTGGCCTCCTTCTCGATGCCGGGCAGGTCTGCCTCGCGGATCTCGTCCGGCCAGAACATCGTGTCGAGCACCAGGACGTCGTCCATCAGCCGCACCGCGGCCAGGTGTTCCTTGTCACGGAACGAGACCTTGGCGATGCCCACCTTGTCGCCCTCACGCAGCGAGTTGCGCAGCAGCTGGTAGGCCTTGACCCCAGCCTCCTCGGGGCCGAGGTAGTACGTCTTCTTGTAGTAGATCGGGTCGATCTCGGAGCGGTCCACGAACTGGGCGATGTCGATGGTCCGGGTCGACTCGACCGGCACGGCCTCGAAGTCCTCATCGTCGAGGATCACGTAGCGGTCCTTCTCGTACTCGTACCCCTTCACGATCTCGTCGTACGGGACCTCCTGGCCATCCTTCGAGCAGACCCGCTGGTACTTGATCCTGCCGTGGTCCTTCTCGTGCAGCTGGTTGAACCGCAGGGTCTTCTCCTCCGTGGCCGTGTACACCCGGACCGGGATCGACACCAGACCGAAGGAGATGGCGCCCCTCCACATCGTCTTCATGGGGACCTCCAAAGCCGGTTGGAGCCTCGATTGTATCGCTGGGGGGACGCGAGTCCCCCCGAACTCGATACCCTCGGGCCATGCCGTCCAAGCGCCGTCGAGGGCCCGCCTTCACGATCGAGACGCCCCAGCCGCTCCCCGCTGAGCGGGATGGCGAGCACTGGTGGATGGAGGTCGATGGCCGACGGCTCCGGCTGACGAATCTGGACAAGGTGTTCTGGCCCGAGGAGGGCTACACGAAGGGGGACCTCCTGGCCTACTACTGGAACGTCCGGGACCTGATCCTCCCCTACCTCCAGGACCGCCCCCTCACCCGGAAGCGCATGCCCGACGGGATCGAGGGCCCGTACTTCTACGAGAAGAACGCGCCCGCGCACACCCCCGACTGGATGCCCCGGTGCCGGGTGGAGAGCGAGGAGGACGAGGCCCGGATGGGGTTCAACGACTTCCTGGTGGCCAACGAGGCGGCCGACCTCCTGTTCGTGGTCAGCACCGGAGCCATCGAGTTCCATCCCCTCCACGCCCGGTGCGACTCGATCGACCACCCCGATTACCTCTTCTTCGACCTCGACCCGATGGGGGATGCCACGTTCGAGGACGTTCTGGTGGTGGCCCGGCACATCCACGTGGCCCTGGAGCACCTCGGGCTGCCGGCCTATGCCAAGACCTCGGGGGCCACCGGCATCCAGATCTACGTCGGAGTGGATCCCCGGCCGACGCACGATGAGGTTCGGGCGTTCGTCGGAGCGATCGGGCAGGCGGTCCGGGGGGTCGACCCCGATCGCGTGACGATGGAGTACCAGGTCAGCAAGCGGGGGGACAAGGTCTTCATCGACCACAACATGAACCGCCGGGGGGCGAACATCTCGGCGGTGTACTGCGTGCGCCCCGAACCGGGGGCCACGGTGTCCACGCCCCTGTCGTGGGACGAGGTCGAGGCCGGCGACGTCCGGCCACGGGACTTCACGATGGCCAACGCCCACCAACGGTTCGCCGAGGTCGGCGACCTCTTCGACGGGATGCTCACCAGGCCCGCCGATCCCCGCCCCGCGTTCGAGGCCCTCGGCATCCAGGTATCGGACCCCGCTCCCGTGCCTGAGGTCGGCCGGGCTGATGGGCCGGCGGCCGGCGGCGTCGGAGAAGCGACGGTGACGAGCCCGTCGCCGACCGAGAAGCCGTCGGGTCGGAGCGGGCGAGGGACCGAAGCGACGAAGATGTCGTCGGCCGCTGAAGAGGCGAAACTGGCCGCATACGAGCGGAAGCGGAAGTTCGACGTCACGCCAGAGCCGCCACCCGAGGTGCGGCCGGGGAATGACGAGCTGTTCGTCATCCAGAAGCACGACGCCACCCGGCTCCACTACGACCTCCGGTTGGAGCACGACGGCGTCCTGGCATCGTGGGCCG
>DASQWG010000123.1:0-2861 GCA_035640375.1 Actinomycetota bacterium | reverse complement strand
CCTCGGCCAGGACGTCCTCGGCCTCCCTGCCGGTCGAGTCGATCACCCATGCATCGGATGCCGGCACCAGGGGGTTGGTCCGAGCGTCCCGAGCGTCCCGACGTTCCAGGGCCTCGGCCAGGGCCGGGTCTCCCTGGCGGCGCTCAGCCTGCCGTCGTGCGGCCCGCTCGTCGCGGTCCGCCTCGAGGAAGATCTTGAGGCCGGCGTCCGGGAACACCACGGTCCCGATGTCGCGCCCTTCGACCACCGAGCCCCCGGCCCCCAGGCGGCGCTGCTCGGCCCGGAGCACCGCCCGGACCTCCGGATGTCCGGCTACCGAGGAGACCACCGCCTCCACCTCGGCCGTGGCCAGGTCGTCCCCGGGCAGCTCCCCGTCGACCCGGAGGCTCGACGGGTTCCCGTCCATCGTGAACCGCAGCGACCTGGCCAGGTCGGCCAGCGCCGGTCCGTCGTCCGGGTCAACGCCCCTCCGAAGGGCCTCCGCGGCGAGGGAGCGGTACATCGCCCCCGTATTCAGGTAGGGGATGCCCAGCCTCGCGGCCAGTCCTCGGGCCAGGGTGGTCTTCCCGGCACCCGCGGGGCCGTCGATGGCCACGACGAGGCGGGGCCGGTCCTCAGCCATGCCGCAGCAGCTCCCGGACCTCGCCGGGCTCGAGCTCCCGAACCTCGCCGGGCCGCAGCCGACCCAGGCGGATCGGGCCGACCCGCACCCTCACCAGCCGCCGAACCGGGAGGCCGACCGCGTCCAGCATCCGCCGCACCTCACGCTTCCGTCCCTCGGTCATCACGATCCGCAAGGCTCCTCGCTCCCCCGAGCCGCCCACCCTTCGCACCGACGCGGGCCGGGCGGCCCCGTCCTCGAGTTGCACGCCGCGCCGGAGCGCCGCCAGGACCCGGTCCGTGGGTCGGCCCTCGACTTCGGCCAGGTACTCGCGCTCCACGCCGTACCGAGGGTGCAGCAGTCGATTCGCCAGCTCCCCGTCGTTCGTCAGGAGGAGGAGCCCCTCGGTGTCGCGGTCGAGGCGGCCGACCGGGAACACCCGCGCGTCCTCGGGATAGTAGCGGGACACGTCGGGGCGCCCCTGCGGATCGGACGCGGTGGTCACCACGCCCCTCGGCTTGTGCAGCGCCAGGTACCGGAGCTCGGGATCGAGGGGGACGCGGCCCCCATCGACCTCCACCCGGTCCGCCCGCGGATCGACCTGGTCCCCGAGCGACGCCACCCGTCCGTTGACGGTGACCCGCCCCTGTCGGATCAGGTCCTCGCAGGCGCGCCGCGACCCCACCCCGGCGCGAGCCAGGACCTTCTGCAGCCGCTCGAAGGACGGCTCAGGCGTCGTCGGGGGGCGGCTCGGCATCGCCCCCATCGTCGCCGTCCCCGAGGAGCGGCGCCAGGGGCGGCAGCTCGCTCACCGAGTCCAGTCCCAGCCGCTCCAGGAACTCCGGCGTGGTCCCGTACAACACCGGCCGGCCCGGGCCCTCCTCCCGGCCCACCTCGGCCAGCAGCCCCCGTTCGACCAGCGCCTTCAGGACGCCCTCGGAATCAACCCCTCGGATCGCCGAGACCTGGTGTCGGGTCACCGGCTGCTTGTACGCCACGATCGCCATGGTCTCGAGCGCGGCCCTGGTCAGGCGAGTGTGCCGCGAGGACAGCACGAACCGTTCGACGGCCGGGGCCGCCTCGGGATGGGTGGCCAACCGCCACCCCCCCGCCACCCGGCGGAGCACGAGGCCGGACCCCGTCCGTTCGTACTCATCGGCCAACGATGCCAGGAGCCCGTCGACCGTCCGGCGGTCGGCCTCGATCAGTGGGGCCAGGACCGCCGAGGCCAGGGGTTCGTCGGCCACAAACAGCATCGCCTCCAGGGCACGGAGCCGGGGGTCGCGGGGCGAGGCCGCGCTCGGGTGGTCGGCGGGCTCGGCGCTCATCCCTCCCACCGGACCTCGATGTCGCCGAACGTTTCGGCCTGCCGGAGGGCCACCTGACCCCTGGCGTGAAGCTCCAGGAGGGCCAGGAACCGGACCACCACGTCGATCCGCTCCCGGCAGTCCCGAACCAGGTCCCGGAACCGAGCCTCGCCACGACGGGTCATCCGTCGGGTCACGGTGGCTACGGCGTCCTCGACGGTGGCCACGATCGGCGTCACGTGCGACAGGTCCACGGTCGGCGAGCGAAGCAGGGAGGCGGCCGCCTCGGCCAGGGCCTCGGGAGTCACCCGTTCCATCAGGTCCGGGTACAGGTGGGCGAACCCTTCGGGCGGGGCGGCCCGGCGGACGAAGGATCGTGAGGCCGCTTCCCATCGCTCGGCCAGGGTCGCCGCCACGTGCCGGAACGCCGCCAGCTCGATCCGCCGCGCGTAGACCAGATCGGGGGAGCCGCCCAGGAGATCCTCCTCGTCCGGCTCCCTGGCGCTCGGGAACAGCCGTCCCACCTTGAGCTCGAGGAGCACGGCGCAGATCGCCAGGAACCAGGTCGCCTCCTCGAGCGTCCATCCCTCGGCGTCCTCCGCCCGGGCCAGGAAGTCCTCGGTCACCCGGGCCACGGGCACGTCGCACACGTCGACCTTCCGGTCCAGGATCAGCTCCGCGAGCAGGCGGAAGGGTCCCGTGAACACCGCCAGTTCGACCGGGAACTCCCCTACCCGGGCGAGCATCCGGTCTTCGTCGAGATCGGCCATCGCTGGCCATCGTACCGGCGGCTCCGGAGGCCCTCAATCACCTCAGCCGACGAGCAGGTCGAGCAGGCCCCCCACCACCGAATACACGATCCCGAGGATCGGGGCGGGGATGACGAACACGATCACCAGGACGAACAGCGCGCCGTACGGCTGCCACGACTCGTATACCGAGCGGGCTCGCGG
>DASQWG010000122.1:0-2358 GCA_035640375.1 Actinomycetota bacterium | reverse complement strand
GAGCCGACGTCGAGGTACAGCCGGGCCCCGTTCTCCAGGAACACGTTCGAGGAGCGACCCCAGTGGACCACCCGCCGGAACAGGTACCGGGCCACCTCGTCCGGCGACAGTCGTCGCTGTCCCCGGAACGTGCAGGTCACTCCGTACTCGTTCTCGAGGCCGAAGATGCGCCGCTCCACGTGGCCAGTGTAGGCCCGTCGGGGCGCTCCGGGCTGGAGCGAGAACGAAGAGAGGGCCGGCCGAAGCCGGCCCTCTCATCACAGGCGGCGGCCTCAGTCCACCGCGACGGCCCCGGCCACCTGGGTCCGTGCCGAGAACAGCTGGAGCTCGGCGACCCGCACCTGGTTGGCCACCGGGATCGGATTCGACGCCGGCCCGGTCGTGGCCGTCCGGCAGTCGGTAGAGGCCGCCGGGTCCTGATCCTGCTCGCCCTGGAAGGCCGGGTTCCCGGTGCACTGGTTCGAGGCCACCACCAGCTTCACATGCGTGACAGTGGTGGCCGGGAACTCGAAGGACCGCATCAGCAGGTCACCCGACACCGGCCGTGGGGGCGTGGAGGGGAAGGCGTCGTGCCCGCTCTTCACCAGGCGCTTCCACCCCGCGGCGTTCGCCGGATCGCAGGTCGGGTTGGGGGCGTTGGTGCTCTCCGCGCACCCGAGCAGCTCGAACGCCCGCAGCGCCGTGACCCGGCTCTGTCCGGGTTGCAGGTAGGCGCTGACCCGGGCCAGGTGGAGGGTCCGCGGACCGGCCAGCTCGACCGTCACCTGGCGGCCGGCCACCGGAGCCGTGGTGTCCTGCCAGTTCGTGGATTCGGTCTCGTCGATCAGGTTGGCGTGGTTCTCTCCGTTCCCGGAGGCCGCTGCGCCGCTGGCCGAGGCGGCCTCGTTCCGAGCGAACGTGATCGTGACGGTCCGGCTCTCACCGGGAGTGAGCCCGGTCAGGCGGAATCGGGTGAAGCCGAACCCCGGCGCCTTAGCCACGAACTCGTACCCCTCGGGGTTGGCCACGAATGCCTCGGTGTCGTCGATCGGAGTAACCCGGGCCTGGTGATGGCCCACGAAGACCTCAGGATCAACCGGGTTCCCGGCCTGGTCCTGGCCGACGAACGTGAGCGTGGCCTCGCCCTCGAGCGGTGACTCCCAGCTGGGAATGGGCTGGTCGTCGCCGGTGGCCGGCTCGTCGCCCTCGGCTGCGACCGAGGCGTTGATACCGAACCCGCGCCGGGCGAACCCTCGCCACAGGATGTCCTGGTTGGCTCCGCCGAACCGCATCACGTCGGCGGCCAGGATGGCGTCCCGGGCGTCCAGGAAGGTCGGGGCGACCGGCATCAGCAGGTAGGCATCGAACACGAGCTGCATCCACCGCCGGTTCCCCTCGCACTGATCGACCGGCGTCAGGCCGTCGGCGCACGCGGTGGCGGCCTCGGTGCTCTGCGCCGGGTACCGCTCCAGGAACAGGGACCGGATGTCGAAATTGGTGGCGCTCCATATCTCTCCGTCCGCGTGGACCTGCTCGCCCACGATGTCGTAGGCCACGTCCCCGAAGTTGAGGGGGTTCACCCGGGGGTAACGCCCCGGCGATGGGAACTCGCCGGTCGACGGGAAGGCCATGTCGTGGTTCCGGATCGCTCGGATGGGGTTGCCGGTCACGTAGGGTCCGACCGCGGTCGGGCTCTCGCTCCCCACCGGAACCAACCGGTATTCGTGGAGGTACTCCATCGAGGTGAAGTCGGAGACGCTCTCCCCCATCGCTCCGGCGTGCTCGCCCTGGCGGCGGACGCCCTTGCCGATCATGCGATTCTCGATCATGTGGGTGAACTCGTGCCCGATCACCCACTGGTCGAAGTCGCCGTCCACGCACGGGGAGTAGAAGGCGCCGGCGACCGGCTGCCACAGGAACATATTGGTGATCGAGCTGGTCCCGTCGGGCCGCGTGTTCATATTCGCGTTGTCCCGCGATCCGGGCACGATCGCGCCGGACTGGGCCCGACCGATCAGCGGGTCGTTGCCCGCGTTCGGCCCGAGGCCGAAGTTCGACTGCTGGCCGTTCCACGTGGCCTCGGTGAACCCGAGGTTGTACGACCAGTCGTGGAAGCGGTTATGCATGGCGAACAGGTTCGCCACCGCCGCATCGATGTCGTTATCGGCCCCCGGGGTATCGAGGTTGTTGGGGTGGCACTCCGTGTTGAACCACACGTTGGTCCACGGGTAGACGTAGTCCCTGGTCGGACTGGTCGGCCGGTGGCCGGGCACGATCGGGGGAGGCGGTGTGGGCGAAGGCGGAGCCGGCGGGATGACCCATTGCTCCGCCGTGGTGGCGTTGTTCCCGATCGTCGTGTTCGTCGACTGCCCGGTGGCG
>DASQWG010000121.1:0-4137 GCA_035640375.1 Actinomycetota bacterium | reverse complement strand
CACGACCCTGGCCACCCCGGCGTCGATCACGCGAGGGGCGCACGGAGGCGTCCGCCCGTAGTGGGTGCAGGGTTCCAGAGTGACGAAGAGGGTCGAGCCGCGGGCCCGGCTCCCGGCTGCCTCGAGCGCCTCCACCTCGGCATGGGGCCGGCCGGGTCCCTCATGCCAGCCCTCGCCCACGACCTCGCCCTCGCGGACGACCACCGCACCGACCAGAGGATTGGGCGAGACCAACCCGGTGCCCCGGGCCGCCAGGTCCAGCGCCCTCCGCATGTACGCCTCGTCCACCACGAGCCCTTTCCCGGGGCGGCGGAGGACGCTGCGGCGGCGCGTGCGCCGGCCGCCCGTCTTCTCCCTTCCGGACTGTGACCGTCGGTCCCGGATTTCCACCGGGTCAGCCCCTGGACGGCGTCCAGGGGGTCGCGGACTCTCACCGCCGGTGGGGAGTTCCACCCCGCCCCGAAGACGAGCTTCTAGTCCTCAGTATAGGTGGAGGGGGAGCCATTCCGCTGGCCCCGCCGGTCGAAGGCGAATCCGGACCCGGCGGAGCGCTTCACGTACTCCTTCAGTTCGGTGGCCACGGTCACGACCTCGCCCGGGTGAGAGAACCGGCGCCGGTCCGAGGCGGCCACCCCGATCGAGATGGAGAGCGGAGGGAACTGCTCGATCCGTCCCTGACGGTTCTGGACCTCGATGTGCCCGCGGCCTCGGTCCTCCTCGTCGTACAGGAGGGGCATCTCACGATCCAGACGATCGATGATGCGAGTGCACAGCGTCTCCGCCAGGTCGAGCGGGCTGACCAGCACGAAGTCGTCGCCCCCGAGGTGCCCGACGAACACCGAGGTTCCCCCGGCGTCGATCGCCACATCCTGGACGATCCGGCCGACTACGCGGAGGGCCTCGTCCCCCCGCAGGAAGCCGTAGTGGTCGTTGTACGCCTTGAAGTTGTCGAGATCCGCGTACAGCAGCGCGAACGCCTGGCCGGCATCGATCCGCTGCTGAAGCTCCTGCTGGATCCGCGCGTTCCCCGGGAGACCGGTGAGCGGCGACATGGCTCGCATCTCGCGGGCCCGGCGAAGGGTGCCCTTCACCCGAGCCACCAGCTCCACGGGGTCGAACGGCTTGATGATGTAGTCGTCGGCCCCGGTGGTGATCCCCAGGACCTTGTCCGCGGTCAGGGCCTTCGCCGTCAGCATGATGATCGAGACGTTGGCCGTTCGCGGCTCCGACCGGAGCCGGTCCACGACCTGGAAGCCGTCCATGCGCGGCATCATCACGTCGACCAGCACCAGGTCGGGAAGGACGACCCGGGCCCGCTCAAGCGCCTCGACGCCGTCGGAGGCCAGGTGGACCTCGAATCCCTGGGTCCGCAGGTTGACCTCGATGAACCGGGCGATGTCCGGGTCGTCGTCGACCACCAGCACCCGGTCGGTCACGGCCGGTCGCTCCGGCTCAGCTCGGCCAGGCGGGCCGCCGCACCGGCCGGATCGTCGGCCCTGAAGATCGACGACGCTGCGGCCAGCACCGTGGCCCCGGCGGCCAGGCACTTCGGGGCGCTCTCCTCGTCGATCCCCCCGTCCACGACCACGTCGACCTCGAGTCCCCGTCGGTCGATCTCCTTCCGCAGCGCCTCGATCTTGGGGAGGCTCGCCTCCTGGAACGGCTGCCCCGCCCAGCCCGTCCGGGCCAGCGTCATCACGATCACGTTGTCCAGCCCATCGAGATGGGGGAACACCGCCTCGATCGGCGTCTCGGGGTTGACGGCGATGCCGGGGCGCATGCCGAAGCCGCCGGCCCGCCGCACCGCGGCGGTCGGCTCGGTCACGGCCTCGAGATGGAAGGTGACGAGGTCGGTGCCGGCCCGGGCGAAGTCCTCGAACAGCCCCTCGGGCCGCTCCACCATGAGGTGGGCGTGCAGCGTCCGATCGGTCACCGGTCGGAGGGACTCCACGACCACCGGACCGATCGTGAGGGGTGGGACGAAGTGGGCGTCCATCACGTCCACGTGGATGATGTCGGCATGGGGTTCGACCGCCTTGATCTGCTCGCCGAGGCGGGCGAAGTCGGCCGACAGGATCGAGGCGGCCACCCGACGTGCACGCATCCGGCGGATTCTCGCCCCGGGGCCGCTCCCGGCGCTAGTCGCTCCGGCGGAACCGGGCCACGAACATGGCGTCGGTGCCGTGCCGGTGCGGCCACAGCCGGGCCCGAGTGGTCGAGGTGCCATCGGGGCCGGCGAAGGGGTCGGGCCGGAGATCCGGCGCCCTGTCCAGCAGCGCGTCGCAGGCCGCATCCGTCTCGGCCCGGGGGAACGTGCAGACCGAGTAGACCAGGATGCCGCCCGGGGCGAGGAGCGATGCGGCGCCGAGGGCGATCCGGACCTGGAGCCGGGCCAGCCGGGACAGGTCGGTACGCCGAGGTCGCCACAGGAGCTCGGGCCGGCGACGGGCCGCACCGATGCCGGTGCACGGCGCGTCCACGAGGATTCGGTCGAACCCCTCGCGGAGCGCCGGACGGGCCGTGTCCTGGGCCACGATGCGCGCGGTGACGCCCAGCCGGTCCGCCGTGCGTCGAACCAGGCCGAGGCGCCGGGGGGAAACGTCCGCGGCGATCACCGCACCGGCCCGGCACGCGATGTCGGTGGCCTTTCCGCCCGGGGCCGCACATGCGTCCAGGACCCGGTCCCCGCGCTCGGGTCCGAGGACGTCGACAACCCACGCCGAGGCCTCGTCCTGCACCGCGAACCACCCGTCCGCGAACCCCGGGAGATCCGAAGGGCGGCCGCCCCCGAGATGCAGCATGCCGGGGTGCAGCGTCCCGGCCTGCGGGTCGAGCCCGGCATCCGCGAGCCGCCGGGCCAGCCGCTCCGGCGTCGTCCGGCACGTGTTCGTGCGGAGCGGGAGGGGCCCGGGAGATGCCAGGGCCGCGGCGGCCTCCTCGGCCTCGTCGCCGAGGAGCCGACGAAGCTCTCCGACGGCCCACGGCGCCAACCCGGTCCTACCCGCCACTTCCTCGTCGTCCGGGCCCCGCGGAGGTTCCGGCGGCTCCGCCGCGAGCCGGCGGAGGACCGCGTTAACGAACGCTCGCTGTCGCGGGGGGACCAGGGAAACGGTCTCGGTCACTGCAGCGTGCGCGGGGATCCGGGTGTGCAGCAGCTGGTACGCGCCCAGCCGGAGGGCGGCCCGAGCCGGCGCCGTCGCTCGGTCCAACGGTCGGCGCACCAGGCTCGACAGGGCCCGGTCGATCGGGACCAGGCGACGGAGGGTGCCGTAGGTCAGCTCGGTCGCCAGCGCCCGGTCCCGGGCCGATAGACCGGCCCGGTCCAGCAGGGACGGCAGGAGCAGGTTCGAGAACGCCTCGCCGTCGGTGACCCGGCGAACCGCCTCGACGGCGACCGTCCTAGCCGAATCGCTCATCGGACTCCGGCCGGCGACCCCGGGCAAACGCGGCGCCGTCCATCGGCTTCCGCCCCTCGGGAACCACGAGCTCGAGCGACACCGCGCCCCCCCCCGCCGCAACCACCAGCGGGTCGGTGGCGACGATGGCGCCGGGCCCACCGCTCTCACCCACGACGGCCGCCCGCAGGACCTTGACCACCCGGCTCCGGAACCTGGTCCGGGCGGCGGGCTCGGGGGCCAGCGCCCGCACCCTCCGGACCACGGCGTCGGCCGGCTCGCCCCAGTCGATCCATTCCTCCTCGGGTGTCAGCTTCGGGGCCAGCGTGGCCCTCTCGTGATCCTGAGGACGCTCCGCCAGGGTCCCGTCCGACAGGCCGTCCAGCGTCTCGGCCAGGAGCCGGCCTCCGAGCTTCGCCAGGCGCTCCCCCAACGAGCCGGCGTCGTCGTCGGGCCGGATCGGTTCTTCCGCCTGCAGCAGGACCGGTCCCGTGTCCATCCCCTGGTCCATCCGCATCGTGGTCACGCCGGTGGTCTGGAGGCCCTCGAGGATGGCTCGTCGGACCGGCTCCGCTCCCCGGAGCGCCGGCAGCAACGAGAAGTGCACGTTGACCGGCGCCACCGTGGGGAGCGCAAGTACGTGGGCCGGCAGGATCTCGCCGTACGCCACCACCACCAGGACCTCCGGTACCGCTCGGCGGAGGACCTCCAGTCCCTGGCCACGCTTCACCGTGGGGGCCTC
>DASQWG010000120.1:0-5612 GCA_035640375.1 Actinomycetota bacterium | reverse complement strand
CCGGTCGGCCGCGGGGATCACGGTCCGCGCGAACACCTCCACCGCCTCGTCGTCGAACACCGCGAACGGCAACGCCCCCACCGAGACGATCAGTTCCTCCACGCCGAGGTCGGCGAACGCCCGCACCCGCTCGAGGACCCGGTCCGGCGTTCCCACGAGCTTGTCCGCGCCCCAGGCCTCAGGAGTGAGACCGTCCAGCGGGCCGCCCGGGATCCACCGCTGGAGGGCCCCCCACCGCGCCGCCAGGTCGCGTTCATCCTCGCCGACCAGCGTGTACAGGCCCACGGACCGCCGGACCGAGGCCGGGTCGCGGTCGTGGCGCAGGCACGCTTCCTCCAGGACGCGAACCCGCTCCGCGTAGGCCTCGGGCGTCCAGGCCCAGACGGTGTTCCAGCCGGCGGCCCGCCGGGCCACGAGCCTGGCCAGCCTGGGGCCTCCCTTGCCGCCCACCCACAGCGGCGGCCCGGAGGGCTGGGCTGGCCGGGGGCGGCAGTATGCCTCCTCGAGCAGGAAGTGCCGGCCCTGCCACGTCACGGGCTCCTTCTCGCCGAACAACAGCGACAGCGCTTCGACGGTCTCCTCCAGGACCTCGAACCGCTCACCCATCGTTCCGAACCGGTAGCCGAACGCCTCGTGCTCGTCCTCGTACCATCCCGCGCCCAGGCCGAGGTCCAGCCGGCCCCGGGACAACAGGTCGATGGTCACGGCGGCCTTGGCCACGACGGCCGGGTGGCGGAAGCCCGAGCACAGCACCAACGTCCCCAGCCGCACGCGCTCGGTGACGGCGGCCAGCCCGGCCAGGGCGGTAAGGGCCTCGGGGGTCCCGTACGGCTCCTCCGGGCCGCCGTACCGGGCCAGCGACAGGAAGAAGTGGTCGGAGATCCATACCGAGTCGAAGCCGAGGGCCTCGGCCCGCCGGGCCGACGCCGCCAGCGTCTCCCAGGACACCGGCGCGCCGTCCGGCCGGGAGAAGTCGTAGTGGGGCAGGGCCAGACCGAACCGCACGGCTACAGGAGATCGATGACGTCCTGGGGCGTGGTGACCTCGGCTCCCCGGGGAACCTGCACGCCCGAAGGGATCTTCAGCCTCGGGTACACGCTGACGCCGCCGGCCAGTCGGACCCCCGGCTGGACGACGACCTCGTCCCCGAGGGCCACGAAGTCCTCGATCACGGTGCCCAGTCCGGATGCCGACTGGACCTCGCTCATCGAGCCGATCACGGAATTCCGGACGGTGGCGCCGGGGCCGATGATGGCGCCGTCCCGGACCTGGGACCGGGCCACGTACGCTCCCTCGCGGACCTCGACGTCGTCGTCGAGGTTCGACTCGGTGATGACCACGCCCGGGCCGATCTCCGTGTACCGGCCGATCCGCACCGCGGGGCCGATCGTCACCAGGCCCTCGGCCATCTTCTCCTGGAGGCTCTTGCCGGTGCGCTCGTCGCGGAGGTGGAGCGACTCCGGCGCGATCCACACGTCCTGATCCGGATCGTACGGCGGGCCCATCAACCGGCTCACGGACTCGAACCGGCCGTGGAGGACGTCGACCATGGTTTCGACGTAGTCCTCCACGTTGCCGAGGTCCCCGATCCGACGGACCGGGTGCGCGTACACCGGGTAGCCCTCGGCCACCAGCCAGGGCAGGAGGTCCTTGCCGAAGTCGAGCCGCTCCGTCCGCATCGCCTCGACCTCGGGCCTCCGGGCCACCTCGCGGAGGACGCGGGTGTCGAGGAGGTAGAACCCCGCGTTGGTCAGGAGCGGGAGCCGGTCGAACTCCGCCGGCTCGCGGATCCGGAAGTGCTCGCGGAGGTCGGCCAGCGTGGGCTTCTCCACGAACTCGAGGATGCGGGCACCGGGGTCCGTCAGCATCACGCCGTACTTCTCCGCGACCTCGGCCGGCGCCCGAGTCATGGCGGCGATCGTCACGGCCGCTCCGCTCTCGCGATGGGCGCGAGCCATCGGGTCCAGATCGAAGTCGATGATGGAATCCGTGGGGAACACCAGGGCCGGGCGGTCGAGATCCCAGTGCTCCAGAAGCCGCAGGGTGGAGTCCGCGCTGCCGGTGGAGAGCGCGTCGAACTTCACCGGCGAATACTGAACGTCGACGCCGAGGGTTTCGCCGTAGCCCACCAGCACCTTGATCTGGTACCGGTTCTCCTTGCCGTGGGCGATCAGGTAGTACTCCTTGATCCCCTCGGCGGACAGGATCTCCATCACCCACCGGATCAGGCGGCGGCCGAGGAAGGCCATGGCCGCCTTCGACCGGAGGTAGCCGGGGGCCTTCAGGGTGAGGGGGCGGGCCCGGACGCCCTGCCCTCCGGCCAGCCCGACGCCGACGATGTCGGCCACGACCGCATCATATCCGCGGCCGCTGATCAGCCTGGGGCCGGAACAGCGCGCAGCCGGCAGACCCCCCGCTCCGCGAACGGCCGAAACTCGCCCAGGGCCATCGACGGCCGGATCCCGCCAAGCATCCCCTCGACCAGGCCGCGGTGGAGCGAGCACACCAGGTCGCGGTAGTCGTCGGCGAGATCGCGGAACGGGCAGGCCCGGAGGGCCACCTCCACCGACCCGCCGGTCCGTCGGAACCGAGGCTCGAAACCGGCCTTGGCCATGGCTTCCTGGACCCGGGCCAGGTTCTGCCGGGCCGGCAGCCTGACCCCGGGCTTCGGACCGCCCTGGGAAACGAGGTACCGACCCCACTCCCGCGCCAGCTCGGTGGCCCGGTCGATGTCCCGCTTCGTCCGCAGGAGGCCGCACAGCATCTCGGCCAGGAGCCGGAAGTCCCGGCCCTCGTCCCCGACCGGCTCCACGGCCCGGTACTGGGTCTGGGGCCGGCCCACCCCGGCCGTCTTACGGACCTGGTGGGAGACCAGGCCGGCCTCCTCGAGCCGCCGGAGGTGGGGTCGGAGCGTGTTGGGGTGGAGGGAGAGTCGCCTGGACATCTCCCGGACGGAAACCGGCCGGTCCACCAGCCGGAGGTAGCGGTACAGACGGAACCGGGTGTCGTCGGCGAGCGCCTTGTGGATCTCCAGGCCCTTCGTGGCCACCCTTCCAGCCCTCCGGTTCCGGATCGCGACGGAGCCGATACTATGGGTTCGTGGCCACCGAAGAGCAGGTCCGCGCGGCGCTACGGAACGTCCTCGACCCCGAGATCGGCAAGCCGATCGAGGACCTCGGGATGCTGAAGGGCGTCGAGGTCTCCGACGGCCACGTCCGGGTCGATGTGCTGCTGACGATCGCCGGCTGCCCCCTGCGCGACCGGATCAACCAGGACGTCACGGCCGCGGTGGCCCCTCTGGAGGGGGTCCGGAGCGTCGAGGTCCGGCTCGGCGAGATGACCGGCGACCAACGCGAGTCGCTGGTGAGCCAGCTCCGGGGCGGCCAGGCCGAGCAGCAGACCTTCTTCACCTCCGGCGACACCGAGGTCATCGCGGTGGCCTCGGGCAAGGGCGGGGTGGGGAAGTCGAGCGTGACGGCGAGCCTGGCCGCGGCCATGGCCGCGGAGGGTCAGCGGGTGGGCGTGCTGGACGCCGACGTGTGGGGCTTCTCGATCCCCCGGATGCTCGGGGTCTCGGGCACGCCGGTCGGGTTCAACAACATGATCCTTCCGCTCGAAGCCCACGGCGTGAAGGTGATCTCGATGGGGTTCTTCGTCTCCGACGAGACCCCGGTGATCTGGCGGGGACCCATGCTGCACAAGGCGCTCCAGCAGTTTCTCGGCGACGTGTACTGGGGCGACCTCGACGTGCTCCTGGTCGACATGCCGCCGGGGACCGGCGACGTGTCGCTGTCCCTGGCCTCGTTCCTGCCGAGTGGATCGATGCTGGTGGTCACCACGCCGCAGGATGCCGCCAGCAAGGTGGCCGAGCGGGCCGGGCGGATGGCCCAGCACCCGAACGTCCGGCTGAAGCTGCTCGGGGTGATCGAGAACATGTCGGGGTTCGTGTGTCCGCACTGCGGTGAGATCACCGACCTGTTCGGGACCGGCGGGGGCCGGGCTACGGCCGACGCCCTCGGCGTGCCGCTCCTCGGCGCGGTGCCGATGCAGGTCTCGCTCCGCGAGGGCGCCGACCATGGCCGTCCGGTGGTGCTCGACGAGCCCGACTCCCCCGCAGCCCGGGCGCTCCGCGAGATCGCCGGCGATCTGGTTCGCAAGACGAAGACCCGGGTCGGGAAGTCCCTGCCGCTGACGGTCGCCCCCCGCTAGCCCTCCAGGCCGGCGGGATGCCGACCCACCTCTCCTGAAGGCTTACGGCTCCGGTGGGGGCGTGAAGTCGGTGGTGCGCTCCTCCGTCCGTCCGGCCGCGACCGGGGCCGGCTCCTCGCCCTCGTCCGGCAGCGGCCGGAGGGCGAACCGGATCAGCAGCACGATCGAGATCGACGCCGCGGCGATCGAGGTCCACTGGCTCCCGGTGAGCCCGAAGAACGTCTTGTCGATGCGGAGGAGGTCGGTGATCACCCGGCCGAGGCCGTACCAGATGGCGAACGACAGGATCAGCACGCCCTCGCGCCGAGGGCGGCGGTTCAGCCAGAACAGGAACAGGAACAGCGCCCCGGCGATGAAGAAGTCGTACAGCGCGGTCTGATGCACGCCCGCGCCGGTGGCCACCACCTCCCCGTTTCCGTCGACGAGCGTGGCCCCGGCCCGCGTCAGCGTCTCGGTGAATCCGCCGGCGAGCCTGGCCACCCACTCGCCCGGGGCCGCCTCGAACCACGGCCCCGGCAGCTCCCCGCCCCGGTAGCCCCAGCCCAGGAAGAAGTCCGTCGGCTTGCCGAGGTGGTCGCCGATGATCAGGTCGCCGATCCGGCCGATGAAGATGCCGAACGCCAGGCCGATGGCCGCCGGATCCATCACCTGGAAGAACCGGTAGCCGAACCGGCGCATCAGGGGGTAGCCTGCGATGACGGCCCCGGCGATGCCGCCGATCAGGCTGATGCCCCCCCGCCAGATCGCCAGCATCTCCCCGAACGATTCGAACTCGCTGAAGTGCCCGATCACGTAGAACAGCCGGGCGCCGATGAACGCGCCCACCAGGGCCCAGAACAGGAGCGAGCCGATGTGATCGTCGGACAGGCCCCGTTTCCGTCCCTCCCGGAGCATCCACCACGACCCGGCCAGGTACCCCGCGGCGATGCCGATCCCGTGCGGCGAGACCGAGAGGGGTCCCAGCGGGATCCGATCCAGGATCGGCCACCCGATCACGGCCAGGAGATCCACGGCGAGCGAGTCTATCGGAGGACCTGCGGCGAGACCGCCGCGCTCCATCCGTCGGCCACCGCCCTGCCCAGCAGGAGCCCACCGACGACGTCGGCCGGATAGTGCACGCCCAGCGCCACCCGAGAGGCGCCCACGACCACGGCCACCGCGCTGAACGCCGCCCGGCCCCCCGACCCGACCCCGAGGTCCCGCCCGGCCACGGTAACGAAGGCCAGCAGGGTGGCCGGATGCGAGCTCGGCCACGAGGCCCCGTGGGGCTTGCCGATCAACAGGCGACGTGGTCCGGGCAGGTCCGCCTCGTACGGGCGGAGGCGCCGGAACGCACGCTTCAGCCCTTGCCCGAGGAGCCACATGGCCGAGGCCGCACCGAGCGCGTCGGCCGCCTCGCGCCG
>DASQWG010000119.1:0-2903 GCA_035640375.1 Actinomycetota bacterium | reverse complement strand
CGATCGTGAGACCTCGACCGGTCCCGGATCGACGCCGTCATCGTCGATCGCCAGGCCAGCGTCTGGTCACCTCGGGGCCAGGCCGCCCGCTCGATCGCCTCGATCACCCCGCCTCAGCGGCGGAGGACCAGGATGGCGCCGGCCACCAGGAGCAGGAGCCCGGCCAGCCGGGTGAACGAGATCGGCACACGCTCGAGGCCGAACAACCCCACGGAATCCATGACCAGGCTCGTCAGGAGCTGGGCCGTGATCAGGACCGCGAACGTCCCGAACGAGCCGATCCGGGGCGGAGCGAAGGTCAGCACGGCCAGCACCCCCACGCCGAGGAACCCGGCCGGGGCCCAGACCCACGGCGACTGCCGCGCTGCGACCGCCACACCGGCCAGCGACCGGTTCGCCGCGAACGTCACCGCCGTGATCCCGATCAGGCCCACGATCGCGGCCAGCGTGGTGGCCGCCAGCGCCCCCGACCGCCGCCCGATCAGGGCCAGCATGGTGGACTGGAGCACGGCGCCGACCCCCGCCAGCAGGACCGCCAGCGCGGTCAGCGAAACCGGCGACATCAGCTGCTAGGTGCCGTCACCCTCGCCCTCGGCGCCACCGCCACCGATGGCCCGGAACCGCTCGATGTCCTCCTCGGTGACCTGCCCGTCGCCGCCGTCGCCAGCGACCCCGGCCTCGGCCAGCTCGGCCTGCTCCCGCTGGCGGGCCAGCCAGTACTCGGGGATCGCCTCGGGCCGGATGTGGGCCCGGACGTTCCGGTACCGGCTCATGCCCGTCCCCGCGGGGATCAGCTTGCCGATGATGACGTTCTCCTTCAGGCCGAGGAGCGGGTCCGACCGGGCGCTGATGGCCGCGTCGGTGAGGACCCGGGTGGTCTCCTGGAACGAGGCCGCCGCGAGCCACGACTCGGTGGCCAGCGACGCCTTGGTGATCCCCATCAGGATCGGCCGGGCCGAGGCCGGCTCGCCGCCGTTCTCCACGACCTCGGCGTTGGTCTCCTCGAACCGACGCCGGTCCACGAGCTCACCGGGCAGGAACTCGGTGTCACCGGGCTCCAGGATGTGCACCTTGCGAAGCATCTGCCGGACGATCAGCTCGATGTGCTTGTCGTGGATCACCACGCCCTGGCTCCGGTACACCTGCTGGACCTCCTCGACCAGGTGCAGCTGCACGGCCTGGACACCTTCGATCCGGAGCTTCTCGTGCGGATCGACGGAGCCCTCGGTGAGCTGCTGGCCGACCTCGACCCGCTCCCCGTCGTCCACGGCCAGGCGGGCTCGGAGGGAGACCTCGTACCGGACCTGCTCGCCGTCGTCGGCCGTCACCGTGATCCACCGCTTCTTCTTCTCGGCGTCGTCCTCGATGGCGACCACACCGGAGAGCTCGGTGATCTCCGCCCGGCCCTTGGGCCGGCGGGCCTCGAACAGCTCGACCACCCGGGGGAGGCCGTGCGTGATGTCCTCACCGGCCACGCCGCCGGTGTGGAAGGTCCGCATCGTCAGCTGGGTGCCGGGCTCGCCGATCGACTGGGCGGCGATGATCCCCACGGCCTCGCCGATGTCGACGAGGCGGCCGGTGGCCAGGTTGCGGCCGTAGCACAGGCGGCACACGCCGACCGTGGCGTCGCAGGTCAGCACGGACCGGACGTAGATCACGTCCACGCCGGCCTCGACCAGGGCCAGGCGGACCTCGTCGGTGACCTCGTCACCGGCCGAGGCAACCTTCGACCGGTTCACCCGGACGTCCTCGGCCAGGGTCCGCCCCGTGACCCGGCTGGCCAGGTTCTCATCGGCCACCCGGCGGCCGTCGGGGGTCTCCCGGGTCACCACCACCGGCACGCCCTTGTCTGTGCCGCAGTCCTCCTCGCGGATGATGACCTCCTGGGCCACGTCGACGAGGCGGCGGGTCAGGTAGCCCGAGTCGGCGGTCCGGAGGGCGGTGTCGGCCAGGCCCTTCCGGGCGCCGTGGGTGGAGATGAAGTACTCCAGCACGGTGAGCCCCTCGCGGAAGTTGGCCTTGATCGGCCGGGGGATGATCTCCCCCTTCGGATTGGCCACCAGACCACGCATCCCAGCCAGCTGGCGGATCTGCATGATGTTCCCCCGGGCTCCGGAGTTCGCCATCATGTAGATCGGGTTCACCGGGGAGAACTCGTCCTCCATGGCCCGGGTCACCTTGTCGGTGGCCTCGGTCCAGATCTCGATGAGCTCCTGCCGGCGCTCGTCGTCGGTGATGATCCCGCGACCGTGCTGGCCCTCGACCTTCAGGGCGCGCTTCTCGTACTCGTCGAGGATCTTCTGCTTCTGCTTCGGGGTGGTGACGTCCTCGACCCCGATGGTCACGCCGGCGCGGGTCGAGTAGTGGAACCCCAGCGACTTGAGCGCGTCGAGGATCCCGGCCACCGTGGCCCGGGGCCACCGGCGGACGCAGTCGTCGACGATGACCCGCAGCTCACCCTGGAGCACCTGGTGGTTCACGTAGGGGTGGTCCTGCGGGAACGCCTCGTTGAACAGCACTCGCCCGATCGTGGTGGTGACCAGGGGCGACCCGTTGCCCTCGGCGGCGCCCTCGGTCTCCGAAAGCGTCTTGCCGGCAAGGCGGACCTTGACCCACTCGTGGAGCTGCACCGAGCCGGCGTCCCAGGCCATCAGGGCCTCGTCGGGCGAAGCGAACCGGCGGAGCTTCGACTCGTCCTCGGGCCGCTCCGTCGCCAGCGTCAGGTAGTAGATCCCGAGGACCATGTCCTGGGTCGGCGCCGCGATCGTCCGTCCGTGCGCCGGCGACAGGATGTTGTTCGCCGACAGCATCAGGATCCGGGCTTCGGCCTGGGCCTCCGCCGACAGCGGCAGATGCACGGCCATCTGGTCCCCGTCGAAGTCGGCGTTGAACGCCGGGCACAC
>DASQWG010000118.1:0-7076 GCA_035640375.1 Actinomycetota bacterium | reverse complement strand
CTGGATGATGACCGCGGTCGAGCCGTCCTCGGCGGCGGAGTCGATCCGTGACTCGAGGTAGCCGGCGGTCGTCGGGTCGATGACGCCCTCGAGCTCGACGATCTCGATGACGTGCTCGCCCTGGGCCGCGGCGGCGCCCGTCCCCAGCAGGAACGCCCCGGCTGCCAGGCAGCCCAGCGCCACTTTTCTCACTTCACGCCGATCGTACCAGGGGCGCATCCTTCGGTCGTCGCCCCTCGGACCTGACGGCTATCCTTTCACCCAACCCGGCCGAGGCCATGACGACCACGCAGCTGTCCAGCCGTCAGCATCCCCTGGGGGAAGGCGCTCCCCTGTGGTTCGCGCTGCGCGCCGTGGGGCTCGTCCTCGTGCTCGGCTTCGGAGCGGTCATCTTCGCGCTGGCACTGCTCGGGCCGGTGGGTGCCGCCGGACAGGCCGTGCTCAAGGTGGCCGACCGGTTCAACCGGGTCGCCGAGGACGTCGACCTGGCGTTCCCGAGGATCCCCGAGCGGTCCACGATCTACGCCCGCGACGGCTCCGTGCTGGCCACGCTGTACCTCGATGAGAACCGCAAGATCGTCCGGCTCAAGCAGGTCAGCCCCGTTGCCATCAACGCCGTGCTGGCCATCGAGGACGCCCGGTTCTGGGAGCATCCCGGCCTCGATGTCCAGGGCATCCTCCGGGCGCTGGTCCGCAACCTCCGGGCCGGCGAGATCGAGCAGGGCGCATCGACGATCACCCAGCAGTTGGCCCGGAACGTGTTCACCACGATCGGAACAGAGGAGACCCTGGCCCGGAAGGTCCAGGAGGTCCGCGTGGCCATGCGGCTCGAGGAGGCCTACTCGAAGGAGGAGATCCTGGAGCTGTACCTGAACGAGGTGTACTTCGGCCGCGGCGTGTACGGGATCGGCACCGCCGCCGAGTACTACTTCGGTACGAAGGCCCGGAGCCTCACGCTCCCCCAGGCCGCCCTGCTGGCCGGGCTGATCTCCTCGCCTGAGACGTACTCGCCCGTGAACGACAAGGCCGCCGCCCTGACCAGGCGCAACGTGGTCATCGCCCGGATGCAATCGCTCGGGATGGTCGCACCGGACCAGGCCGCCGCCGCCATGGCCACGCCGCTCGGCCTCGACATCACCGCGATCGGCAATGAGAACGCCCGGTTCCCGTTCTTCGTCGAGTACCTCAAGGCGCAGATCCTCTCGGACAGGCGGTTCGGCAGGACCGAGCGGGCCAGGATCAAGACGTTATTCCAAGGCGGGCTGAAGATCTACACGACGCTCGAGCCCGCCCTGCAACGGGCCGGCGAGCGCATCGTGGCCCGCCGCTTCCCCGACCCTCGCGGCCCGCAGAGCGCCATCGCGGCGATCGACACCGCAACGGGAGCGGTGAAGGCCCTGGTGGGCGGGCAGAACTTCCAGGAATCGCAGGTGAACCTGGCCACCGGGCAGGGGGGAACGGGGCGGCAATCCGGCTCGGCGTTCAAGCCGTTCACCCTGGTGGCCGCGTTCGAGCAAGGCGTGCCGCTCGGGAAGGTGTACAGGGCGGCCTCGGGCCAGTACGTCCAGTGCGGGCGGTACGGCGGGCGCTATCAGGTGTTCAACGCCGGCGACGGAGGTGGGACCGGCTACATCGACATGGCCACAGCAACGCAGAACTCGGTCAACGCGTACTTCGTCCAGCTCGCCGCGGAGGTCGGTCCGCCCAGGATCGTGGAGGTGGCCCGGCGGATGGGCATCCGGAGCCCGCTCCAGCCGGTGTGCTCGATCACCCTCGGCACGTTCGAGGTCACACCGCTGGAGATGGCCTCGGCGTTCGGCACGCTTGCCAACCACGGCGTGCACTGCCGGCCGTTCGCGATCACGCGGGTCGAGGGTCGGGGCAAGGTGCTCCTCCGCCAGAAGACCGGTCGGTGCGAGCAGGTCGTGAACCGCCAGATCGCCGACGACGTGGCCGGGCTGCTTCGGCTCGTGGTCAGCGGGGGCACCGGGACGGCGGCGAACCTGGGGCGGTGGCCGGTGTTCGGCAAGACGGGCACCACGAACGACTCGGCCGACGTGTGGTTCAGCGGCTGCACGGTCCAGGTCTGCGCGGCGACCTGGGTCGGCCATCCCGAGGCCCGTATCCCGATGCCGGGTGCGTACGGGGGCACCGTGGCGGCGCCCGTCTGGCACGACTTCATGCTCGTGGCCATGGGCGGCCTCACCCCCAGGCCGCTCCCCGGAACGCCGCAGCCCGGGAAGGCCACGGTCCCCGACGTCGTCGGGCTATCGAGGGCCCAAGCCGTCGACGTTCTTGTCGAAGCCTTCTTCACTCCCGTGATCGAGATGGTCAGAGGCGGTGCGCCGGCCGACGTCGTCGTGGGGCAGTCCCCCGGCGGCGGGGCCACAGCCGTGGCCGGCGGTCAGGTCGTGATCATGGTCAGCAACGGGCAGGCCCCGCCCGCGCCCGAACCGCCCCCGGCCGAGCCCCCACCGGGCCAGGAGGGCCAGGCCCCTCCGGGCCAAACCAAGGACGAGGACAAGGGGAAAGGGAAGGGGAAGAAGGACAACTAGCCGGGGCCGGCCAGGCGCTCCCGCGCCATCGCGTTGACCTTCGAGCCGTCGACGCGGCCGCGGTGCCGGGCCATGATCCAGGCCATCACCTTTCCGACCTCGCCGGGCCCGTCGGCGCCGGTGGCCTCGATGGCCTCCTCGATCAGGCCCCGGACTTCGTCCTCGGAGAGCTGCTCCGGGAGGTAGGCCTGGAGGATGGCGGCCTCGGCCCGCTCCTTCTCGGCGAGCTCGGGCCGATCGCCCTTCGTGTACGCATCGACGGCCTCCCGGCGCCGTTTGGCCTCGCGGGTGACCACCTCGACGAACTCCTCTTCCGAGAGGTCGTGACCCACCTCGACTTCGCGGTTCTTCACGGCCGCGGCCAGGAGCCGCATCGTGGCCAGGCGGGTGCGATCCCCCGACTTCATGGCGGCCCGGATCTCGTTCGACAGCCGGTCCGCCACCTCGCCCACTACACTCTCCTCCCGATGCTCCCCGCGCTGCTCCTGGTGCTTCTGGTCGCCGGTGTGCTCGTGTTTGCCTACGCGGTCCTGGTGGAGCGCCGTTGGTACCGGGTGCGCCGGCACCGCCTGGCCATCCTACCCAGGGAGGCCACGGGGCTCACCGTCCTTCACCTCTCCGACCTCCATCTGGTGCGCGGCGACGAGGGCAAGCGCCGCTTCCTGGCCTCCCTCCCCCGCACCGACGTGGCCGTGATCACCGGAGACGTCCTCGGAGAGCCCGAGGCCGTGGAGTTCGCCTCGGCCTCGCTCCGGCCCGTCCGAGGCCGGGTGGCATCGCTGTTCGTGCTGGGGTCGAACGATCTGTTCGCACCCCGACCCATCAACCCGATGCGCTACCTCGTCCCGAACGGCCGGCGGCGGCGGGTCACCGGACGGCGGGGGCGTGCCCAGGATCTGGTCCGAGAGCTGGAGCGCGACGGATGGGTGCACCTCCGCAATCGGAAGTGCGAGCGGCGGGTGGACGGGGTGAAGATGGAGATCGTCGGGCTCGACGACCCACACATCCACCGGGCCGATCTGTCGGTGGCCCCTCGCACCGCGCCGGATGCCTTCGGCCTGGCAGTGGTGCACGCTCCGGACCCGGCTCCGGAGCTCGCCGCGCTCGGCTATGACCTGGTCATGGCGGGGCACACCCATGGCGGCCAGGTCCGCCTCCCGGTCGTCGGCGCGATCGTGACGAACTGTTCCATCCCCACCCGGCTGGCCCGCGGCCTGGCCCGCCTCGGCCGGACCTACCTCCACGTCTCCCCGGGCCTCGGCACCAGCAAATACGCGCCGTTCCGGCTCCTGTGCCGCCCGGAGGCGACGCTGCTCGAGCTCAGCCCCCGGGACCGAGCACGCGCTGATACACCGTCTCGTAGGCCGACACCATGGCCTCGGCCGAGAACCGCTCCTCGACCCGCTGCCGGAGGACGGCGGGGTCGAGGTCGCCGGCCCGCTTGATCGCCTCGACGGCCGACTCGGCGTAGCCCTCCACTGGCACGATGAAGCCCGTCTCCCCGTCGACGAGGACCTCGGGGACGGCCCCGCGCGGCGTGGCCACCACCGGGGTGCCGCAGGCCATGGCCTCGATCATGACTAGGCCGAACGGCTCTTCCCAGTCGATCGGGAAGAGCACCGCTCGGGCCCGCTGGAGCAGGTCGACCTTCTCGTCGTGGGGGATCTCATGGACGACGTGCGTCCCCTCCGGCAACGCCGGCGCCACCTCGGCCACCCAGTGCTCTCGTTCGACCGGCTCCGCCGCCTTCACCGCCATGACCAGCGGTAGGCTCGAGGCGACGGCCGCATCCACCGCTCGCCGAGGACCCTTGTCGGGATGGCTCCGCCCGATGTACAGGAGGAAGTCCTCCTTGTCCTCTCGAAGCGGATACAGATCGAGATCGATCCCGTTGTGCACCACGCCCGCGTAGCGGAGGTCCGGCATGTGCGAGCGCTGGTCCTCGCTGATGGCCACGAACCAGAGCCGGTCGGCCACCAGCTCGTAGATCCGGCGCATCTCATCGGTGAACGATCGATGCAGCGTGTGGACGACCGGCACGTCGAGCAGCATCGACGCGACCAGCCCAGACCAGTACGTGTGCTGATGGATCAGATCGAACCGGTCCTGGTCGAGATGGGCCCGGAGCTGGTGCACGGTGTCGTGCCAGATCGAGTTGTTGAACGCCGGCCCGGGAGCGGCCTCGAACGCGTACTCGAGCTTCGCCCGTGTGTCCGAGTCGCCGGTGGCGAACAACGTGACCTCGTGTCCCCGGTCGACCAGACCGTCGGAAAGCAGGGACACGACCCACTCGATCCCTCCGTATCCCTTCGGCGGGACGGCGACCCACGGCGGCGCGATCTGAGCGATCCTCAGGATGGGGCTTATGCTACCAATTGGGTGTTCGCCTCCCTCGATCCCACAGTGCTCCGCCGGCTCGACCACATCGATCACGCCGACGTGCTCGTGGGGATCCCCTGCTTCGAGAACGAATCCACGATCGCCGGCGTGATCGCCGCCGTGGAAGCCGGCCTTCGCGAATACGCCGGCGACCGCCGCGCCGTGATCTGCGTCTCCGATGGCGGCTCGACCGACCGGACCAGGGACGTCGCCTCCGGATCCGTCGGGACCGTCGACCGCATCGTGTTCGAGTATGTCGGCGTGCCGGGGAAGGGCAGTGCGGTCCGAGCGATCCTCGAGGCCGCCGCCCGGCTCGGTGTCGGGGCGTGCGCGCTGTTCGATGCCGACCTCCGCAGCATCACCCCGAGGTGGGTGGATCGCCTGCTGGGTCCCGTGGTCCGCGACGGGTTCGACTTCGTGGCACCCGTGTACGTCCGGCACAAGCACGACGGGACCATCACGAACTCCCTGGCCTACCCCGTCACCACGGCGCTGTACGGC
This sequence comes from Actinomycetota bacterium, assembly GCA_035640375.1. Taxonomy (GTDB): domain Bacteria; phylum Actinomycetota; class UBA4738; order UBA4738; family CALAEC01; genus CALAEC01. The sequence continues at coordinate 1,641 of DASQWG010000118.1, read as the reverse complement.
ATCAGGATCCGGCAGCCGATCGGCGGGGAGTTCGGCCTCTCGGGCCGGCTGGCCGAGCATCTCGTGGCAGAGGACGCGTGGGACTCGGACGTGGCCCGGTTCGGGATCGACATCTGGATGACGACGTCCGCCGTGGCGGAGCGGTTCCGGATCTGCCAGTCGATCCTCGGCGGCAAGGTGCACGACCCCAAGGATCCCGGCGCGGACCTCGGACCGATGTTCCGTCAGGTGGTGGGCTCGATGTTCTCGCTGGCCGGTCGGTACCACGACCGCTGGGCTGGGGTCCGGACCGTCGAGACGCCACCGACGTTCGGGGACCGTTCGGATGACGCACCCGAGCCCGTGGCGGTGTCGATCGACCGCCTGGAGGCGGCATTCCGCGAAGGGTACCGCCGCCACCGGGACCTGTGGCGGCGGATGCTGTCCGCGGAGGCGCTGGCGGCCGCGGAACGCGCCGCCACGTCCGCCGTGGAGATCGAGGACGGGCCTTGGTTCACGATCGTGTACGACTCCCTGATCGCGTACCACGCCGGCGAGGTGGAGCCCGGCCGGATCCTCGACGCGCTGATCCCTCTGTACTTCGCCCGGACCGCTGGGTTCGTCCGCAGCATCAGCGACGCCTCGGACAAGGAAGCGGAGGCCCGCGTCGAGGCCGCCGTCGACGGCGCCGTGGCCGCCAAGCCCGAACTCGTCCGACGGTGGGCGGAGCGAGACCACCACCGCATCGCCACGTAGGCCGGGAACACCCGGCCCCGGCCAGCCGTCCAAGCCCTCGACCGAGGAGGTGGTGGGCATGCGCAAGGCGATCCTGGCGGTGGGAACCGCGGCCCTGGTCGGAGCGGCCGGACCGGCGTGGGCGTGTGGGGGGCTGATCGCCCCGAACGGAGCCGTGGGCCTGGTCAAGACGGCCACGCTGGCCGCGTACGCGGACGGCGTGGAGCATTACGTCACCCAGTTCGAGTTCGCGGGGGCGAAGGGCGAGTTCGGATCCATCGTGCCCCTCCCCGGCGTGCCGAACCGGGTGGTCAAGGGCGGCGAGTGGACGCTGGAACGGCTGGCCATCGAGGTCCAGCCGGTCGTGCAGTTCGAGGCGGCCGACGCCACGCAGGGGCTCTCAGCGGCGAGGTCCGTCGAGGTGCTCGAGCAGAAGCGGATCGGCGCCCTCGACATCACGATCCTCCGCGGCGGCGGGCGGGCCGTCGGAGACTGGGCCCGGGAGCATGGGTTCGACCTCACCCCGGATGCGCCCGAAGTCCTGGAGTTCTACGCCCGGAGAAGCCCGGTCTTCATGGCCGCGAAGTTCGACGCCACCGAGGCGGCACGCCGGGGGCTGGAGCGGGGCGAGGGGACCTCGATCCACCTGGCCATCCCAACCGACGACCCGTGGGTGCCGCTCCGGATCCTGGCGCTCGGGCAGAGCGGCGACGCATTGGTCGAGGCCGACGTCTTCTTGCTGACCGAGCGGCGGCCGGAGCTGCTGCCCGGCCCGGCGGGGAGCGGCTCGTTCGTCCAGCGCGATGGGCTCACGCTGGTCCGTGACGAGGCGGCCTCGCCGTTCCTGCTGACCGACCTGGCCGGCGACCGCGGCATGGGGTGGCTGCCCACCGAGGGGATGTGGTTCAGCTACCTCCAGCTGGCCGA
>DASQWG010000117.1:0-8258 GCA_035640375.1 Actinomycetota bacterium | reverse complement strand
ATCGCCGAGGTGGCCGGGGTCCGCGTGCACGGGGTCCCGCAGACGCTGTCCGAACGCGAGCTGCGCGAGGAGCTGGAACGCACCGCCGGCGAGCTGCGGCCGAACACGACGAACGTCCTCCTGGCCCACGTGGCCCTGACGTCACTGCCGGCCCGGCAGTATCGCGACATCAACGAGCTCGAGGTTGATGAGGGGGCGTTCGACCGCCGGTTCGACCGCGTCGTCCTGGGCCACTACCACGTTCATCAGAAGGTGTCGAAGCGCACCTGGTACGCGGGCGCCACCGACTCGTTCTGGTTCGCCGACCGGCCCAAAGGCGCCGGGCCGAAGGGCCTGATCGCGCTCGACACCGGGTCCGGAACCGTGGAGCACCACCCGAACCCTCGGGAGCGTCCGCTGGTGACGTTCGGCGTGGATGTGGCGGGGATGGGCCCCTCGGAGCTCGTCGAGGCGGTGGGGCGAGCTACGTCGGGCTCCCCCGACGGAGCGATCGCCCGGGTGTTCCTGGCCGAGGTCGACCCGGCCGCCTTCCGGCAGGTGGGGGCGGACGAGTGGATGGAGGCGGTGCCCGGCGCCTTGCACGTCCAGGTGGAGCCCGACTACGCGCTCGGGGCGCTCCCGGTCCAGGCCGAGGCGACGATCGGCCACCTGGAGGCCGAGTGGGACGGCTACGTCGAGGGCCAGGACCTTACCGGTCTCGAGCGCGACCGGGTGCGCGACACCGGCCGGCGCTTCCTGGAGGAGGCCCAGGCGGACACGGCATGAAGATCCTCGAGCTCTCCCTTCGCAACTACCGGGTGTTCGAGGAGGTCGACCTGGAACTGCCGGCCCGGGTGATCGGCATCTTCGGCCCGAACGGAGCCGGGAAGTCCACGCTGGTCGAGTCGATCGGGTTCGCCTGCTTCGGCATGTCCCGCACGAACCGGGACCAGATCCGAACCGGCGGCATCCTCACCGATGGTGCCGTGCGGGTAGTGTTCGAGCACGGCGGCAGCCAGTACGAGGTCCGCCGGACGATCAGGGGCCGGAACCACCAGACGGACGCGGAGCTGTTCGTCGGCGACCGACAGCTCGCCGCCGGCGTGAAGGAGGTGGACGCGGAGATCCAGCGGCTGCTCCGGATGGACGTGCACGTGTTCCGGGCCTCGGTGTTCGCGGAGCAGAAGCAGCTCGACGCGTTCAGCGACGTCACCAAGGCCAAGCGCAAGGAGATGGTGCTCCGGCTGCTCGGCATCCGCCCGGTCGACCAAGCCCGGACCGCCGCTCGGAAGGAAGCTCGAGACACCAGGACGGCCGCCGAGCGGCTGGTGGGCTCGCTCCCGGAGACCGCAGAGCTCGAGACGGCGCTGGCTACGGCGAGGGCCACCGCCGACGAGGCCGGGGCACGGGTGGCCGAGGCGGCCGCGACGCTGGCGGAGGCCGAAGCGCGGGCCAAGGATGCCGAGCGGGCCTTCCTGGCCTCCGACGAGGTGCGCCAGCAGGTGGAGCGCCTCGACGTGGAGCGGCGAGGGCTGGACCGGGAGGTGGAAAGCCTGGAGGAGCGCACGTCGCGCATGGGAGATCGGATCGCCTCGCTCGAGACCGCCGTGGAGACGCTCCCGGCGATGGAGTCGGAGCTGGCCGACGTGGCCGAGGCCCCGGCCCGGCTGCGGGAGGCCGAACGGGCCGTCGAGGTGGCGACCGAGGCGGCGGGGGTCGAGGCGGAGCTCGCCGGGCTTCCGGCGGTCGAGGCCGCAACGGCGTTGGCCACGATGGAGTCGGCTCGTGAGCGGGTGCTGGCGGCCGAGCGCGCCAATACGAAGGCCGAGGCCGATCGCGAGCGCGCCGCCTCGGCGCTGGCTTCGGCTCGGGTCGCTCTGGAACGCGCCTCGGAGGCCGACCCGTCCCAGCCCTGCCCCACGTGCGGGCGGCCGCTCGGGGAGGACTTCGAGGGCTACCTGACCCACTGCCGGGGTGCGGTGGCGGAGGCGAAGCGGGCCGCGTCTGCAGCGGCGAAGGCCTCCAAGGAGACCGGATCGGCGCTGGCCGCGGCCAGGGAGCGGGAGGCCGAGGCCACCCGGGCCGGCGAGGAAGTCCGCCATGCCGGCGAGATCCGGGCGCGCCTGTCGTCCCGGGCAGCCGAGCTCATGCACCGCCTGGTCGCGCTGACGGTGCCGTTCGAGGGACGTGTTCCCGACCTCGAGCCCCTCCGCGCACGGGCGGTGCGGGCGGCCGAGCTGGCCGAGCGGATCTCCGGCCTCCGTGGGGAGACGAAACACCTCGAAGCCCTCCGGGCCGACCTCGAGAAGGACGCCGCGGCCCTGGAGACCGCTCGGGCCCGGCTCACCGAGCTCGACCGGGAGGAGGCCGGTCTGGCGTTCGAGCCCGAGGAGCACCAGCGCCTGGCCAAGGAGCGGGGCGAGGCCGTTCGCCTGCTGGACACCGCCCGCGTCGACGAGCGCCGGGCCGCCCACGACGCCGCCACCGCCGAGCGTGATGCGGCTGCCCTGGAGGCACGGATCCGCGAGGTCGAGGAGATCCGGGCTCGGGTCGGCGGCCTCCAGGACGACGCCCGGTACCTGGACCGTGTGGCCACCTTGCTGGAGGGCTTCCGCACGCACCTGTACGGGCGGATCATCCCCGAGCTCTCGAGCGAGGCGCAGGCGCTGTTCGCCGAGCTGACCAGCCGGGCGTACGACGATCTGCGCATCGACCCGGAGACACTGGCGATCGAGATCGCCGACGGGGAGCGCTACTACCCGATCGAACGGTTCTCCGGCTCGGAGTCCGACCTGGCGAACCTCGCCCTGCGGGTGGCCATCTCCACGCACCTCTCACGGATGTCCGGCGCGGACGTCGGGATGCTCGTCCTCGACGAGGTGCTGGCCTCTCTCGACGTGGAACGGAAGGATCTGTTCGTCCAGGCCATGGGCCGGCTGGCCAGCCGCTTCCACCAACTGTTCGTCATCACCCACGCCGAGCAGGTGAAGGATCAGTTCCCCGCGTCGATCGAGGTCCAGCCGAGTGGCCGCCGCCGCAGCACCGCCGTGCTCCGCTGATCAGCCGGCGTGCCGAACCCGTAACCGGGATCCGTTCGCCAGCCGGTGGCAGGCCTCGGCGGCCGCGGCGAGCACGGCCCGGTCGAGATCGACGCGCTCGACGCCGACACCCTTCGACATCAGCTCCACGAACGCCTCCACGCACGCCGGGTCGAACAGGCGACCGCTCCCGGCCACCAGGTGCGCCAGGGCCTGTTCCACTGGCCAGGCGGGTCGGTAGGCGCGGTCCGAGGTCAGCGCGTCCCACATGTCGGCGACCGCAGCGATCCGGGCGGGCAAGGGCGTCTCCTCACCGGTCCGTCCGTCGGGGTAGCCGCTGCCGTCCCATCGCTCGTGGTGGTACCGGATCGCCTCGAGGGCGCTGCGGAGGGACGGCGCCCGGCTGGCGATCTCCCAGCCGACCACGGGATGGGCCTTGATCCACTCCCATTCTTCCTGGCTCAGCCCCTCGGGCTTGTTCAGCACGGCGTCGGGGACGCCGATCTTTCCGATGTCGTGCAGCCGGGCGCCCTGCGCAAGCCGCCGCAGCGCGTCGGCCTCGAGCCCCAGGCGCTCGCCGATCCCCACGGCCAGCCGAGCCACCCTGGCCGAATGACCGTGCGTGTACGGGTCCTTGGCCTCGACGGCGGCGGTCAGCGCGTGGAGCGCTTCCGGCGAGCCCCGATCGATGTGCTCCAGGGCGTCGGCCACCGAGATGCTGGCCACCGCCTGCCGGGCGCTTCGGCTGGTCCGCAGACCGACCAGCACGGCCCAGGAGGCCGCACCGAACCCGGCCAGGAGGTACGCGTGGTAGTCCCACCAGGACAGGCGCCACAGCTCTCCGAGCTTCAGCGAGACCACGGCGTCGGCCGCCAGCCAGCTCGCCAGCACCAGCGAGAGCTCGACGCGGTCGCGCCCCAGCCGCCACCGGATCCAGTGCCTGGTGCCCAGCAGCAGGAGCGCGGCCCCGCTGGCCAGGGCCAGAGCCGTGCCGACCTCGTCCTCGCCGGGGAAGGGGGCCGTGCCGGCGAGCCGAGTGGGATCCAGTGACACGAAGGCGGCGAAGGCGGTCAGAACCGAGGCGGATGCCAGGAGGGTGGCCCTGGGGTGCCGTCCCACGAACCGCTTCACGTAACCCTTCTCCGCTCCCGTGGCGGCCAGGAGCGCCACGGCAAAGCCGGTGATCGCCAGAACCGGCAAACGGGCCACCCACATGTTCATCGGCCGGTCGCCGATCCCGGGAGTGGTCAGCCCGTGGCCCAGCATCAGCGCGCCCACCGAGACGCACGCCACCGCCAGGAGCACCGGGGCGGGCCGCCGGTCTCGGGCCGCCGCCACCGTGGTCACCACCGCGATGAAGAAGGCCAGGCCGGTGATCCCGCTCACGACCACCAGGTGGAACAGGGGCGACTCGTGGGCCACGTCGAGGGCCGGGACCGCGCGGAGGGCCAGGGTCACGGCCGTGGGCGCCACGAGGAGGGCGCCGAGCAAGGCCCACCCTCGCCGCCCCAGCGATCGCACCATGCTGAGGGTCCTCGTCATCCTTGTCGGTCCGCCGGTGGCGGATTCCCTGTGAAAAGCTTCGGCCTCCGGACGGCCCCGATTGAGCGACGAGACCCAGCGCCCTCCGTGCCGGCTTCGGGGTCCCGGATACCCTGGGGCGTGATCGATCCCCAGGAGGGACTCCTCCGGAGCCTCCGGGCGCTCCCCCGCCCAGTGTGGTGGCTGTTCGCGGGGTCGTTCGTCAACCGGTTCGGGTCGTTCGTCTCGGTTTTCCTGGTGCTCTACCTGGTCGATCGAGGCCATTCGGCCCCGGCGGCCGGGGCTGTAGCCGCCGCGTACGGAGTCGGCGGGCTCGGCGCCGCGGTGATCGGCGGGTACGTGGCCGACCGGCTGGGCCGGCGGAACGCCATCGCGCTGTCGATGTTCTCGTCCGCGGTGTCGGCCCTGGCCCTCTCCCAGGTTGAAGGTCTGGTGGCGCTGTGGGTCCTCACGGCGACGTTCGGGCTGACCAGTGACCTGTACCGACCGGCCTCGGCTGCGCTGCTGACGGACCTGGTTCCGTCGGAACGACGCCTGGTGGCCTTCGCCGGGTACCGGCTGGCGATCAACGTGGGCTTCGCCGTTGGCCCCGCGGTGGCGGGTTTCCTCGCCGAGCGCTCGTTCGTGTGGCTCTTCGTCGGCGAGGCCGTGACCTCGATCGTCCTGGGGGTGGTCGCTCTGGTCGCCCTTCCAGAAGGCGTTCGAACTCGCCGGCGGGAGGAGGCACGAGGCGCCGGGCTGCGGGCGGTCGGCCAAGACCGGTCGTTCCTCATCTTCCTCGTCGCCGTGGTGCTGTCCGGCTTCGTGTACTGGCAGTCGGGAGCGGCGTTTCCCCTCCACGTTCGGGACAGTGGGCTCTCGACCACCGTGTACGGCCTGCTGATCGGGCTGAACGCGACGATCATCGTTTTCCTGGAGCTTCCGCTGATGCGGTTCGTGCGGCGGTTGCCGGCCCCACGAGTCATCGCCGTCGGCGTGCTGATCACCGGGGTCGGGTTCGCGCTGACGGCGCTGGCCCATTCGGTGCTGCCGCTCGCGGCCACCGTGGTGGTGTGGACCGTCGGCGAGATGGCCGCCGCGCCGACGAGCTCCGCCTACGTGGCCGAGCGAGCGCCCCTTCGGCTGCGAGGTCGGTACCAGGGCGCGTACGGCATGACCTTCGCCCTGTCCCATATCCTCGCACCGGCCGTGGGGACGTCGCTGTACGCGTGGTCGCCCGATGGCCTGTGGCTCATCTGCGGCGCCGTCAGCGTCCTCTCCGCTGCGCTGATCGTTCGGCTACCCGGTGGACCGATCCGGCGGCCGCACGTCGAGCCGCCCGACGTGGGTCCCGAGGTTCCGGGCGCGGACCGCTAACCGGTCTGGAAGGGTGTGGCGGTTCGGATGACCTCCCGGATCCGGTGCCACGGGATCACGTGGAGCGTCCCCTCCTCGAACACCTCGACACCGTGCTCGCGGATCTTGATCGAGTCGTCCGTTCCCTCGACCGTCTCCCGGCCGTCCTCGAGCTTGCCGTTGAGGTACACCTCGATCTTGGCCATGGCGGCAGGGTACGGCCGGTCCGGCGACCGTTCAAGGACGCCGCTGCTGCTCCTTCCGGACGACGAAGGTGCCAACCGCGCGCGTGGTGACCACGGGGTCGTCGAGGAGGTCGGCGGCGCTCTCCGACAGGTCGTACCGCGGCGCGATGTACTTCCGGCACTCGAACTCGCAGGTGCGGCTGGTGGTTCCCACCCGGACGATCCGACCGGTGGCCTCCAGGAAGTCGCCGGCGTAGACCGGCGCTAGGAACTCCACCCGCTCGTACCCGGCCAGCAGCCCTTCGTCCCCGTCGTGCCGGATGGCCAGCTCGGTGGCGAGGTCGCCGAAGAGCTCCATGACCTTGGCCCCGGCCACCAGGCTCCCACCGTAGTGGGCGTCGGTCTGTGCCATCCGGACCCGGAGGGTCGCGTCCATCAGTACGTCACCACCCTGTCGCTGTCGGCGATGAGCTTCACCAGCACGGGCGGCATGGCCATCTCGGCCGGCTTTCCGGCCAGGGCGTCCTCGCCGATGCCTCGGGCCTTGCTGCTCATGCCGGACAGGTAGACCCGCCCGCCGCCTGCGGCGAAGGCGTCGAAGTGGTCCCGCAGCGAGCCGGTGCCGACGCCCTCGAGCCGATCGAGCTCCTCGTCCCTGATCAGGCCGACGCCGTCCCCCGCCAGGAACACCGCGACGTCGTGCCCCTCCTCCTGCGCGGTCCGGGCGACCAGGAACCCGAGGGCGGCCCGGGTCGGGTCCCCCGGGCCACACGTGATGTGCACCAGGAGCTTCATCTCGTCTTCCCCCCTTCGTCGGGGCGCTCGCTCAGGGCCCATGCCAGATACGAGGCCACCTCCGCCGGGGTGGTCCCTCTGCCGAAGATCCGGTCGTACCCGAGCTCCTCGGCCATGGCTGGGTCCAGCCGTGGCCCCCCTGCGATCAGGAGGAACCGCTCCCGCACGCCTCGCTCCACCATGTCGCCCGCGAGCTCGCGCAGGTGGTGGAGGTGGGCGTCGCGCTGGGTCACGGTCTGGCTGACCAGCACGGCGTCGGCTCGCTCCTCGATGGCCCGGTCGACCAGGTCACCCGGCAGGACCTGGGAGCGGAGATTCACCACACGGAAGGCGCCATAGGACTCGAGTCCCTTGTCGCCGGCCCAGCCCTTCACGGACAGGATCGCGTCGAGTCCCACCGTGTGGGCGTCGCTGCCCAGCGAGGCGCCCACCACGACCGCCGGCCGGGCCAGCGCCGCGGTCACGCGACGATCGACCTCCTGGTGGTCGAGGATCGGGAACGGCCGCTCCTCCACGGTCAGCTCGTCGAGATCGACGGCGGCGTCCACACTGCCGTACACGATGAAGAACGTGAACTCCGGGCCGAGCGGCTTCTGGTGGACGACGATGGGACGCTCGATCCGCATCTGCCGGGCCAGCTCCCGGGCGGCGGCCTCCGCCTTCGCGTTCGAGGGGATCGGCAGCGTGAACGAGACCTGGACCTTCCCGTCGCCGGTGTCGTCGCCGTAGGGGCGCACCAAGCCCCATTCAGCGGCTTCGACGGGCGCGTCGGTCATGTCGCGGGACACCGGACCCGTGTCCCTCCCCACCTCGCTCACGGCGCCGATGATACCCGGCCTTTCTCCCCGGCCTTACACGCTGCGACCCTGCTCCGCGTTGTACCGGGGAAGGGGAGGGGGCCATGAACACGGCAGTGCGTCTGTCCGTCATTGTCGCTGTCCAGGCCACGGCCTGTGGAAGCGGCGGAGATGCCGGGAGCACGGCGTCTCGGAGCGACCCAACCAGGGAGGCGGCGGAACCAGCGGAACCATTCCCCCAGGCCATCACAGCGGAAGAGCGTCGGAGCGCCGATCTCGTCCTCATCACCGGTGAGACCAGGGCGGACACCGAGATCGCCGGGTACGCCTTCGACGGCGACAGGATCGTCTCGCCGGGACCGAACATCCGGCTGCGCGCCGGGAACCCGGTGACGATCGTCCTGGAGAACGTCCACGGGTATGTCGGCGGCGAGTCGATCTCCCACGACTTCGCGATCGTCGGCGAACGGGACGAGTCGGCCGAACCGCTGTGGGGCGCGCACACCGAGACCCTCGGCCCCGGGGACGCTGACCTCATCACCTTCACGCCCGACGCACCCGGGAGCTACTTCTACATCTGCTCGCTG
>DASQWG010000116.1:0-4789 GCA_035640375.1 Actinomycetota bacterium | reverse complement strand
CACCGGCCAACCGCAGTACGCCGAGTTCATGAGCCGGCTCCGGGCGCTCCTCGACTACGTCCTGCCGGGCTTCGTGTCGGAGGGCAAGTCGTACCTGACCGTGGCGGTCGGGTGCACCGGCGGCCGGCACCGTTCGGTGGTCGTGGCCGAGGACCTGGTGGCGTACTTCCGGGAGAAGGGCTTGCCGGTGACCCGCGACCACCGCGACCTGGACCGCGAGTAGGTACCCTCCTGGCCCGTGAGCCGGGCCCTGACGCTGGTGCTGATCGCTGCGGCCGTGGCGTGCGACGGCCCGGACGGTGGCAGTCCCAACCCGCCCGACCAGGGCGGGGACGGCTCGGCCCTGGCCTCGGTGGCCCTGGGGGAAGACGAGGTCCCGGAGGGGCTGGAGCCGGCCGAGCAGGGCCCGATCTCCTCGATCCAGGGCGTGCTGCCGCCCCGCCGCCGCGATCCAAATCTGCCGCCGCTCCCCGAGGGACTCCGGGGCAGCTTCGCGGGGGGCTACCGGAGATCGTTCGTGGGCGAGGACCGGGCCGCGTCCTCGACCGTCGTCAGGATGACTGACGCGTCGGCGGCCTCCGACCTCCTGACCTACCTCGAGCTCTTGCCGGTCGGCGGGCACGCGGCCGACCCGGCAGACGTCCCGGCCACGGGCCTCGGCGAGGAAGGGTTCGGCTGGCACCTCCTCGTCCCGGAGAGCGAGTCGTCCGGCTTCGTGTGGCGGTCGGGTGCCCTGGTAGCGTCGGTGACGCTCAGCGGGCCGATCGGAGCAGCGAGCCCGAACGCGTCGCTCCCCCTTGCCGGACGGGTGGACCGGCGCCTGCGGTGAACCGTGGCCGCCCGGCCGCGATGGGTAGGATGGTTCGCGAGACCACCGAGGAGGCGACGAACATGACCGTGAAGGTCGGCATCAACGGGTTCGGTCGGATCGGCCGGAACTTCTTCCGGGCGGCCAAGCAGCAGGGCGCGGACCTCGACTTCGTCGGGGTGAACGACATCACCGACTCGAAGACCCTGGCCCACCTGCTGAAGTACGACTCCGTCCTGGGAGCCCTCGACGCGGACATCGGCACGAGCGAGAGCGGGATCACCGTCGATGGCGACGAGCTCAAGGTCATGGCCGAGCGGGACCCCGCCGCCCTCCCGTGGAAGGAGCTCGGCGCGGAGATCGTGGTCGAGTCGACGGGGCTGTTCACCGACCGAGAGAGCGCCTCGAAGCACCTCGAGGCCGGCGCGGAGAAAGTCATCATCAGCGCACCTGCCAAGGATGAGGACGTCACGATCGTCCTCGGCGTCAACCAGGACGACTACGACCCCACCACCCACCACGTGATCTCGAACGCCTCGTGCACCACGAACTGCGTGGTGCCGATGGCCAGCGTCCTGGAGGAGGCCTTCGGGATCGACCGTGCCCTGATGACCACGTGCCACGCCTACACGAACGACCAGAACCTGCTCGACCTCCCGCACAAGGACCTCCGGCGGGCTCGGGCCGCGGCCATCAACATCGTGCCGACCAGCACGGGGGCGGCCAAGGCCACCTCGCTGGCCATCCCGAAACTGAAGGGGCGGATGGACGGGCTGGCGTTCCGGGTGCCGGTGCCGGACGGCTCGATCACCGACCTGGTGGCCATCCTGGAGCGGGAGGCCTCGGTCGATGAGGTCAACGAGGCGTTCCGGGCCGCCGCGGGCGGACGGCTCGACGGCATCCTGAAGTACACGGAGGACCCGCTGGTGTCGTCGGACATCGTGGGCGACCCCCACTCGTGCGTATTCGACGCGCCGTCGACCATGGCCATCGGGAACATGGTCAAGGTGGTCGGCTGGTACGACAACGAGTGGGGGTACTCGAACCGGCTGGTGGAGCTCGTCGAGCTGGTCGCTTCCAAGCGCTGAGCGTGGGGCGCCTCCGGACGATCGAGGACCTCGGCGACCTCGCCGGGCGGCGGGTGTTCGTGCGGGTCGACTTCAACGTTCCCCTCGAGGACGGCCGGGTTACCGACGACATGCGGATCCGCGCGGCCCTCCCGACGATCCGGGAGCTCCGGGACGCGGGATCGCCGCTGGTGCTGGCATCACACCTCGGCCGACCCAAGGGCCGGGAGGTCGACGAGCTGCGCATGGACCCGGTAGCCCGGCGCCTGGAGGAGCTCGGGGGGTTCCCGGTGGGGAAGATGGACGGCTGGATCGCCCGTCCTGGCGAGGGCGAGGTCGTGCTCCTCGAGAACCTCCGGTTCGACCCGGGGGAGGAGGGGAACGATCCCCGGTTCGCCCGGGAGCTGGCCTCGCTGGCCGACGTCTACCTGAACGACGCGTTCGGCGCCGCCCATCGGCCCCACGCCTCGGTGGTCGGGGTGGCCAAGCTCCTTCCGAACGCCGCGGGCCGGCTGATGCAGCGAGAGGTCGAGGTCCTCTCTCGCCTCCTCGAGGGGCCGGACGGTCCGTTCGTGGCGATCCTGGGCGGGGCCAAGGTGGCCGACAAGCTCGACGTCATCGACGCCCTCCTCGATCGGGTCGATGCCCTGCTGGTCGGCGGGGCCATGGCCTTCACCTTCCTGGCCGCCCAGGGAGCCGAGACCGGGGACTCGCTGGTCGAACGGGAGCACGTCGACACGGTCCGGGCGGCCCTGGACAAGGCGGTGCGGCGCGGCGTGGTCGTGATGCTCCCCGAGGACGTGGTGGCGGCTCCCGAGGCCTCGGCCGAGGCCCGGAAAGAGACCGTGCCCGCCGACCGGATCCCCCGCGGCCTGAAGGGCCTCGACGTGGGACCGCGCACCGTCGAGGAGTTCACCCGGATCCTGGCCGACGCCCGGACCGTGTTCTGGAACGGCCCCATGGGCGTGTTCGAGCTGGAGCCGTTCGCCCTGGGGACGCGCGGGGTGGCCCAGGCCGTGGCCGCGGCGAACGCCTTCACCGTGATCGGGGGAGGGGACAGCGTGGCGGCGATCCGGAAGCTCGGGTACGAGGACTCGATCGATCACCTGTCGACCGGCGGGGGAGCCTCGCTGGAGTTCCTCGAGGGGAAGACGCTGCCGGGCGTGGCCGTGCTGACGGAGGGCTGAGGTGGCTCGCCGGCCCATCGTGGCCGCGAACTGGAAGATGCACAAGACCCACCTCGAGGCCATCCAGGCCGTCCAGAAGCTGTCGTACCTGCTGGCCAAGGAGGACACGGACCGGGCCGACGTCGTGGTGTGCCCGCCGTTCTCCGCGTTGCGGGCGGTACAGACGATTATCGAGGCCGACAAGCTCCCGTTCGGCCTGGGCGCCCAGAACGTGCACTGGGAGGACGCCGGGGCCTTCACCGGCGAGGTGTCCCCCCCGATGCTGGCGGCCCTCCGGGTCGCCTACGTGATCGTGGGGCACTCGGAGCGGCGGCAGCACTTCGGGGAGACCGACGCGGCCGTGTCCCGGAAGCTGCGGGCGGTGTTCCGGCACGACATGACGCCGATCCTGTGCGTGGGGGAGACCGACGACGAGCGCGAGGCAGGGCGGGCCACGGACGTGGTCACCAGGCAGGTCCGGGAGGATCTGTCGAGGATCGGGCCCGACGAGGCCGCCCGGCTGGTGATCGCCTACGAGCCGGTATGGGCCATCGGGACCGGCAAGGCCTGCGGCCCCGAGGACGCCGGCGAAGCCGTCCGGGCCATCCGGGATGTCCTCGAGACGATGTTCTCCACCGACGTCGCGGAGTCCGTGCGCGTTCAGTACGGCGGGAGCGTGAAGGCCGGCAACATCCGCGAGTTCATGGCCGTCCCCGAGATCGACGGGGCGCTGGTCGGCGGGGCCAGCCTGGACCCCGAGGAGTTCGCGCTGATCGTGAAGCACTGACCGATGGCTCGAGCGAAGCTCCTCTACGTCTGCCTGGACGGCCTCGGCGACGATCCGAATCCGGGCCTCGGCGACCGGACGCCGTTGGAGGCGGCCGCCACGCCGTTCCTCGATGACCTGGCCGCCCGAGGGCGGAACGGCCTGGTCCACACCGTCGGCCCCGACATCGCGCCGGAGTCCGACATCGCCGTGTTCGCGATCCTCGGCTACGACCCGGCCGAGCAGCATCCCGGGCGAGGGGTGCTGGAGGCGCTCGGGTCCGGGATGGCGTTCGAGGACGGCGATCTGGCCCACCGGGTCAACTTCGCCACCCAGGAGGACGGCCGGATCATGGACCGGCGGGTGGGCCGGGATCTGTCCAGCGAAGAAGCGAGGGCGCTGGCAGACGAAGTGAACGCCACGCTGGCGCTCCCCGGCGCCACGTTCGAGCTGCGGCCCACCGTGGAGCACCGCGGTGCCCTGGTGATCCGGTCGACCGAGGGGCCCCTCTCGGCCGAGGTCTCGAACACCGATCCGGCCTACGCGAAGCGGGGGAGCCTCGGCGTGGCCCTGGAGACGTTCGAGGACGAGGTGGCCACGGCCGAGCCGCTCGACGACACCGACGAGGCCAGGCGAGCCGCAGAGCTCACGAACGCGTTCGTGCGGGACTCGGCCGCGGTGCTCGAAACGTCGGAGACGAACGCCAGGCGTCGGGCCGAGGGCCGGCTGCCGGCCAACCTGATCCTGACCCGGGACGCCGGCGACCACCGGCCGCATCTGATCCCGATCCGGGAGCGGTTCGGACCGTCGTGGGGGTGTTTCGTGGAGATGCCGGTGGAGCGAGGGATCGCCCTGGCCCTGGGGATGGGCGAGGTCCCGGCCCCCTCGCCGCCCGACCCGGAGGAGCGGTACGCGGCCTGGGCGGCCCTGGCGGCCGAGGCCCTCGACGGCTACGACGCCCTGTACGTGCACATCAAGGGGC
>DASQWG010000115.1:0-2375 GCA_035640375.1 Actinomycetota bacterium | reverse complement strand
CCCGGGCCAAGCGCGCCTAGGCGCGAAGGAGGAGATATGGCTCAGACGAAGCGGCGGGCCACGAGGCCCGCGGCGCCGGAGACCGACCACGTCTGTCCCGTCGGGTTCTGCCCGATCGGGATGTTCCTGACCGTCGCCGGCCACGCCCGGCCCGAAGCGGTGGAGCACCTGGTGGCGGCGGGACGGGAATTCATGCTGGCGCTGTCCTCGGTGATGAGCGCTCGGGCCGAGGACCTGGCTCGCCCATCGCCCATCGAGAAGATCGACGTCGAGTGACGATCGCGTGAGACCAGCGTTGAAGGCGCCCGCGGACCGAGAACGGATCCGCTCGCTGGCCGGATGGGATACCGGCGGCCTTCCCGTGACCACCCTGTACCTCGACGTCGACGGAAAGCGTCGCCCACGCCGGCGGGACTACGTCCGCCGGGCCGAGACCCTGACCACCGACGCCTGCGACGAAGCCCGCACCGCGATGAGCCGGGAAGCTTTCCTCACCGTGTGCCACGACTCCGACAGGATCCGCTCGTTCGTCCGGGACGGGCTGGAGCGCCGTGGCTCGGTGCGTGGCCTGGCGATGTTCGCGTGTTCGGCGGCCGGCCTGTGGGAGGCCCTGGAGCTGTCCCATCCGGTGCGGGACCGCGTCCGCGTGGCTCCCCGGCCCCACCTGGTCCCGCTGGAGGCCCTCCTGGAGCTCGCCGAGACGTTCTGCACCGTGCTCGTGGACCGGGAGCGGGCCCGGGTCTTTCTGAGCTCGCTCGGCGAGATCGAGGAGGTCAGCCGGCTCCTCGACGACGTCCCCGGGCAGCACGACCAGGGCGGGTGGGCCCAGGCCCGGCTCCAGCGCCACATCCAGGACCACGTCCATCGCCACCTGAAGCACGTGGCCGATACCCTGCTCCGGGTCCAGCGGAGCCGGCCCTTCGACCACCTGGTCCTGGCCGGGCCGGACGAGGCCGTGGCGGAGCTCGAGCGGGACCTCCACGACTACGCCCGCCGTCGGATCCTCGAGCGGATGTCGCTCCCGATGGCGTCTGCTCCGGACGAGGTCCTGGAGCGCGTCACCGACCTTGAGGTCGAGCTGGAATCCCGGCGGGAACGGGAGGCGGTGAGCCGCCTCCGGTCCGAGGCGGGCTCCGGAACCGGTCGGGCCGTGACCGGGATGGCCGACACGCTGATCGCGCTCGAGGCGAACCGGGCCGAGGTTCTGGTCGTGGCGGAGGACCTCAAGGCGTCGGGCGTCCGCTGCGAGCGATGCGGTCACCTGGCCGCTCGGCCCGACGGGCCCTGCGAGTCGTGCGGCGGACCCGTGGTCGAGGTGCCCGACCTGGTCGAGGAGGCCGTCGAGCTGGCCCTCCGGCACCGGTGCCGGGTGGAGACCGTGGGCGACGGGAACATGCTGGCCGAGGTGGGCGGCGTGGGAGCGCTCCTCCGGTTCTGAGGCGTGCGGTCGGCGATCGGGATCGATGTCGGCGGGACCAAGGTCGCCGGCCTGCACGTGGCCGAGGACGGCGCGGTGCTCGAGCGCCGCGAACGCCCCACCCCTGCGGACGACGTGTCCGCGACGGTCGAAACCGTGGCCGGCCTCGCCGCCGAGCTGGCGACGGACGGCGGTGAGGCCGTGGGTGTCGGGGCCGCCGGGATGGTCGACTTCGCCGCCGGGACGCTCCGGTACAGCCCCAACCTGGCGTGGCGGGAGGTGGCGCTCCGCGACGTGGTCTCCGACCGGACCGGCCTCCGGTGCGTGGTCGACAACGACGCCAACGCGGCCGCCTGGGCGGAGTATCGGTTCGGGGCGGCCCAGGGCTCCCGCCACGTCCTCGTGGTCACGGTGGGGACCGGCATCGGCGGGGGGATCGTGGCGGACGGCCGGCTGTTCCGGGGGGCCCACGGCTTCGCCGCCGAGATCGGGCACATCATCGTGCAGCCCGACGGCCCTCCCTGCGGGTGCGGCAACCGGGGCTGCTGGGAGCAGGTCGCCAGCGGTCGGGCCCTCGACCGGCTGGCCCGGACGGAGGCCGAGCGAGATCCGAACGGCCGCATCGCCACGCTGGCTGCGGACACGGAGGTCAGCGGCCGGCACGTCTCCGAGGCCGCCCGCGGTGGCGATCCCGCGGCCATCGCGGTGTTCGCCGCGGTGGGGCGGCGCCTGGGCGAGGGGATCGCCGGGCTCGTGAACGTCCTCGATCCCGAGGTCGTGGTGGTCGGCGGCGGCGTTGCCGAGGAGGGCGCGGTGCTCCTCGACCCCGCGCGGAAGGCCTTCGTCGACGCCGTGGAGGCCCCCGAGCACCGCCCCGAGGTGCCGATCCTCCCAGCCGCGCTGGGCAACGCCGCCGGGGCCATCGGCGCGGCCGCCCTGGCGCTGGACCTCCCGGCGT
>DASQWG010000114.1:0-2549 GCA_035640375.1 Actinomycetota bacterium | reverse complement strand
GTGATCCCCTCGACGCTCCCGGGGAGGTCGGGCGGCCGCGTGCCCGTCAACACGGCGTGCACCACGGCGGCGTCCTCGACGCTCGCGGCCAGCGGCCCCACGGTGTCGAGCGACGGCGCCAGGGGCATCACGCCGTCGAGGGCCACGGCGCCATGGGTGGGCTTCATCCCCGTGACCCCGCACATCGACGCCGGGATCCGGATCGAGCCTCCCGTGTCGCTGCCGAGGGCCACCGGGACCACCCCCGCCGCCACCGCAGCCCCGGACCCCCCGCTGGAGCCGCCGGTGATCCGGCCGGGATCCCACGGGTTGGCGGTGGCGCCGCAGGCCGAGATCAGGTTGGTGGCACCCGCCGCGAGCTCGTGCTGGTTCGTCTTGCCGATCACCACGGCGCCGGCCTGCCGGAGCCGGCGCACCGTCTCGGCGTCCCGATCGGCCACCCGACCTCGGTACGCGGCGCAGCAGCCGCTGGTTTCCCAGCCGACCACGTCGAACAGGTCCTTCACGGCCACGGGGACGCCGTGGAGCGGCGGAAGGTCGTGGTCTCGGACGGCCTGGTCGGCTCGACCGCGGGCCTCGTCCAGCGCCTCGTCGCCATGGACCTGGCTGAACGCGTTCGTCACCGGCTGCCACCGCTCGGCCAGACGCAGCGCGTCCTCGACGAGCTCCACCGGCGAGACGGTTCGCTCCCGAACGGCCCGGGCCATGTCGAGGGCCGTGCGCATGCCCGGGAGCCTACCGGGCCGGGCTAGGCCGAGATCCGCTCGTCCTCTCGGTGCTCCCGGAGCGACGCCTCCGCCGGCTTCGGCACCGGACGGGCCGACACGATCAGCGCGACGGCGGTCACGATCACCGCACCGGCCACGAACGTCCGGGCCGTGATGGCCTCGCCGAGGATGGCCCAGCCGAGGAACACCGCCACGATCGGGTTGACGTACGCGTATGTGGAGACCAACGACGTCCGGGCCGAGCGCAGCAGCCACACGTACGAGGCGAACCCGACCAGGGAGCCGAACACGATCAGGTACCCCACGCCGAGAAGGGACTCCAGCGAGATCGCCCCGACGTCGAGATCGGCCCACTCGCCCGTGATCGTGGCCACGACCATCAGCACGACGCCGCCCATGAGCATCTCCATGGCCGTCCCGACCAGCGGCCTCGACGGCAACTGGGCCCGCCGGGCGAACAGCGATCCGCTGGCCCAGGCCAGCGCCGCCACCAGGAGGGTACCCACTCCGATCAGGTCGGCCCCGCCTCCCCCGAAGGGGTCGGCCAGCAGGACGATGCCGCCGAAGCCCAGGACCAGGCCGGCCGTCTCCATCCACCGGACCCGCTCCCGCAACACGCCGGCGCGGATGACCACCATCCACAGGGGGACGCTGGCGATGATCAGCGACGCCAGCCCGGACGGGACCCGCTGCTCGGCCACGGAAACCAGGCCGTTGCCGCCGAACAGCATCAGCGCGCCGATCACCGCTGCCGATCGCCAGTGCACGGCTCGTGGGCGATCGCCGGCGGCGTCGCCCCGGCGGATCGTGAGCGCGTACAGGATCGCGCCGGCGATGAGGAACCGGACCGCCGCGGACAACAGCGGCGGGATCGTCTCGACGGTGACCCGGATGGCCAGGTAGGTCGAGCCCCACACGATGTACACGGCCACCAGGGCCGCCCACACCGACGCGGAGCTCGCCTGGCGATCCCCCTGGAACGGCTCGCTCCGGACGGCCATGCGCCCGATGATACGAAACCGAGGAGCGCTTGTCGGCCTCGATTCGAAGGAGTAGGCTTAGAGATGCTTGGTGATGTTCATCACATCAGGAGTGTGACCTTGGATACCGTGGCAGCGCTGGACGAGATCGACCGGAAGATCCTGGCGGAGCTCCAGGAGAACGCCCGGATCACGTTCACCGAGCTGGGCAAGCGCGTGGCGCTGACGGCCCCGGCCGCGGCCGAGCGCGTTCGCCGCCTCGAGGAGAGCGGCGTCATCGACGCCTTCCGCGCCCACCTCGACCCGGCGGCGATCGGCTATCCGATCACGGCCTTCGTCAGGTGGACGTCGAACGGTCCGGACTGCGCCCGCCTGGGCGAGGTGGCCAAGGACATCCCCGAGATCGTGGAGTGCCATCGCATCACCGGGGAGACCTCGTACATCCTCAAGGTCGTGGCCCGGTCGGTGCGGCACCTCGAGTCGCTGCTCGATCGTCTGATCCCGGACGGCTCCACAATCACCTCGGTGGTGCTTTCCTCGCCGGTGGTCCACCGTGCGCTGGCGCCGCCGGGGGCGGAGCCCGCCGAGCCGCCCAGGGCCCGCCGCCCGCGGTCCGCCTGACGCCGCTGGTAGGCTCCCGCCCGTGACCGTTCGCATCGGCCTGGGGCTGTTCACCGGCCAGATCCCGGTCGGCTCGAAGCGGACGTTCGAGCAGGAGTATCGGGACATCGTGGAGCTCTCGCGCCTGGCCGAGACCCTCGGGTTCGATTCGGTGTGGGTCAGCGAGCACCATGGCTCCAGCGACGGGTATCTGCCGTCACTCCTCCCGGTGCTGGCCGGG
>DASQWG010000113.1:0-2150 GCA_035640375.1 Actinomycetota bacterium | reverse complement strand
CCCCGCCCCGCCTTCGAGGCCATGGGCATCCGCGTGTCGGACCCTTCGCCCGTTGGTGGGGCCGGCCGGACGCGCCTTCGGGGACCGGAGGAGGTCCCCTCCGGCGATCCGGCCGGCCCTGCACGGGAACGGGCGGCCGGGCGCCCGGAGGGCAGCTCCTCTGCTGCCCGAAGGGCGAGCCGGCCGGCCGGCCAGCGTGAGAGCGAGGAGAAGCTGGCGGAGTACGAGCGGAAGCGGCGGTTCGACGTCACGCCGGAGCCGCCGCCCGAGGTTCGGCCGGGGAACGACGAGCTGTTCGTGATCCAGAAGCACGACGCCACCCGGCTGCACTACGACCTCCGTCTCGAGCACGACGGCGTGCTGGCGTCGTGGGCCGTGCCCCGCGGCCTCCCCACGAACGCGGACGACAAGCGGCTGGCCGTGCACACGGAGGACCACCCGATCGAATACGGGGGCTTCGAGGGCTGGATCCCCGAAGGCCAGTACGGCGCCGGGGAGGTCCGGATCTTCGACCGGGGGCGGTACGAGACCCTGGAGTGGAAGGACGACAAGGTCACCTTCCGGCTCGAGGGTCAGCGGCACCGAGGTGAGTACCACCTGGTCAAGACCAGCACCGACTGGCTGGTGTTCCTGTCGAAGCGATCGGTCGACGAGCAGCCCGAGCTGCCACCGATGTACACACCCATGCTGGCCGAGGGGGGGCACCGACCCTTCGACGACGACGGCTGGCGGTTCGAGCCGAAGCTCGACGGTATCCGGACCCTGGCATATGTGGCCACCGACGCCACCCGGCTCGTGTCCCGAACCGGCCGTGATCAGACCGCGATCTACCCCGAGCTCGACAACCTGGCCCGGTTCGTCAACGCGCTGCACGCGGTGATCGACGGGGAGGTCGTGGCCGCCGACGAACGCGGCCGCCCCTCGTTCGAGCGGCTCCAGCAGCGGATGAATCTGTCCTCGCCGAAGGACATCGAGAAGGCCCGCCGCAAGCTTCCGGTGGTGCTGTTCGCCTTCGACCTGCTGTGGCTGGACGGGCGAGATCTGAGCCGGGAGCCGCTGGAGGCGCGACGGCAGCTCCTGGAAGACATCGTCACGATGACTGGCCCCATGGCCCTCACGTTCATCGTGGATGGGGAGGGGACCTCGTTCTTCGAGTCGGCCAAGCAGCTCGGGTTCGAGGGGATCGTGGCCAAGCGCCTGGGGAGCCCGTACGTCCCCGGCCGGCGGACCAAGGACTGGCGGAAGATCAAGGCCACGAACCAGCAGGACTGCCTGATCCTGGGGTGGACGCCGGGGACCGGGTCAAGGGGGGCCACGTTCGGCGCGCTCCTGCTCGGGGCGTATCACGACGGTGAGCTCGTCTGGATCGGGCAGGTCGGCACGGGCTTCACCGACGGCTTCCTTCGCGACCTCATGAAGCGCCTGAGCGAGCTGGAGCAGCCGGACCCACCGGTCGCCGACCCCGAGCTCGCGGCCGTGAAGGGCGCCCGGTGGGTGCGGCCGGAGCTGGTGTGCGAAGTCGAGTATCTGGAGATGACCCGGGTGGGCAAGCTGCGGGCGCCCTCGTTCAAGGGACTCCGCCCCGACAAGGCCCCGGCCGACTGCGTGCTCGAGCCTCCCGTCCACTGACCCGACCGAGCCAACCGGTCGAACCGCTCGAAGCTTGAATCTCGAGCCGGAGCCGGTATCCTTCCCCGCCAAGTGCCGCTACCCGGCCACCGAACCCGGAGGGGTGTCCTCGGGCTCGCCCTCGCTTGCGCCCTCGCCCTGGCGACGGCCCAGCCGGCCACGGCCGCCCCCTCCCGGCTGGCCTCCTACCGGGGGCTGGGGGCGTGGATCGACATCTACGACGACCACGCCTGGAACCACCCGGTCCAGACGATGGCGGCCTTCCGCCGCCGGGGGGTCCGGACCGTCTACCTCCAGACCTGCCACTTCAACTGCGACCGGCCCCTGTTCCGCCCGGCTCGGATGGCCGACCTTCTCAGGGCCGCCCACAACCAGGGGATCCGGGTGGTCTCCTGGTACCTCCCCGGCTTCGTCCGGCCGAAGCGGGACCTCGGGCGCTCGCTGACGGCCATCCGGTTCCGGACCCGCGACGGCCACCGGTTCGACTCCTTCGCTCTCGACATCGAGGCCATGGAGGTCCG
>DASQWG010000112.1:0-2123 GCA_035640375.1 Actinomycetota bacterium | reverse complement strand
GTCCACCGGCTGATCGATCACCGGGCCGGCCGGATCGAGCCAGCTCGGGTAGTGCGGCCCCGAGGTCGCCGGCCGGGAGGGAGGCTCGATCGGCGCGCCCTCGGGCACGTGGGATCGTCCCTGGTCCGGAAGCTCCTGGATGGGGGCGCACGTCACCGCGGCCTGGTCCGGAGGCCCGCTGGAGGCGTCCGGCACGGCGTCGCCCAGGCACGCCGACAGTGTCAGCGTCGCGCAGGCCAAAGCGACCGTACCCGCTCGCACGCGCCGAATCATCGCACCGGCGGGGATCTATCCGAAGGTGAAGCGACCCTCCAGTGGATCGTGGTCGGCGGATCGGAACGGCGTGGCCGCGTCGTCGGCGAGCACCGCCGGGAACGACGCGTTGAAGTGGAGGACGTCCGCGGCGCGAACCAGGCCGAGGAGGGCCGGGCTGACCAGCATGTGATCGAGGACCTGGCTGTTGCCGTCGAACACGAAGGTGAACCGCTCGGCGTCCTTCTCCAGATCGATGAGGTTGGTGAGCGGGGGCTGGCCCGGACCGCCCTCCAGGATCGCCAGGGGATGGTCCGCGCCCTCGCCGGGCTCGCCGTAGGGGAAGTCGTTGAGGTCGCCGGCGACCATGACCTCGGCCTGGGGATCGGCGGCCAGCACCTCGTCGACGAAGTCCCGGACCACCTGCGCCTGGAGCTTTCGCTGCACCTCGGTGATCCTCGTTGGTGGCTGGTTCACGCCGAAGAGTGGGTCGTCCTCGCTCTTGCTCTTGAAGTGGTTGGCCATGATCGTCACCTCGTGCCCCTCGACGTCGAACACGCCGACGAGCGGCTCACGGCCGGGGCTGGGGCTGGATGGCCCGAACGCGGCCTCGACCTCCGGACCGGCCAGCTGGAAGGCGTCGGCCAGATCGACACGGTCCGCGTCCCACAGGAACCCCGGCTCGATCCCCCGGACGTCGCTGGTCTCGAACGAGGTGGCCACGTACCCGGTTCCCGCGGCCGCGTTGACCCGGTCACCGAGCTGTTGAAGGATCGCGGTGTTCTCGATCTCCTGGACCACCACGACCTCGGGGAGCCGGAGCTCGACCTCGATCGCGGCCGCGAGCTTCGTCAGCTTCGTCTCCAGCTCCGCCGGCGTCGGGGTGCTGCCGGCGTCGTCCTTGACCGGATCGTCGACCAGGTCGAACAGGTTCTCCACGTTGAACGTGGTGATGGCGGTATCCCCGTTCGGGCCCGACCGGGTGCTCGCCGGAGGGGTGGGCGGGGCGTGCGTCTCGAGCTCGGAGCCGGGCGCCGGCTGGAGCTTGTAGTTGCCAAAGGTGAAGTCCACGGCGCCCGTCAGCGACAGGACCTTGTCGCCGGGCATGACCACGATCGGCGAGGCGAGGGATGTGTCGTCGATCATGATCCGCTCGGGGTTGTAGTCGACGGCTCCCGCGCCCAGGTCGCCGACGAGGACCTGCTTCGTCTGTGGGAAGTAGCCGGAGCCGGGCACCGCGTCGGCCTCGGAGAGCACGACGAACTCACCGAAGGCGTTGGTCGGAGCCACCACCCTGGCCTCGGAGACCGCAGCCAGCATGCCCTCGAGCGGCTCCCAGAAGGCGATCCCGTCGGGGATGGCGATGTCGGGAAGATCCTCCAGCGGGGCCGCGTCCGGCGGCGGGTTGCCGGTCGACAGGACCTCGATCTCCTCGACCGTGCGCAGGCGCGTCAGCGGCAGGGCCTGCCCGAACTGCTGCTCCTCGGCCGTGCCCACGATCCGGATCCGGTCTCCGACCTCGGGGCGGGTGCCGGTCATCGGGAAACCGCCGCCGGAGACGAAGATCCCGTCTGAGGTGTCGGGATCCCCGTCGCCATCGGGATCCTGCAGCCACAGGCTCGCGCCGTTGGCCGTGAACAAGGTCACCACACCGGTCGTCTCCACCCGCTCGCCCGCCAAGGGGGAGATCTGGCCGTTGCCCTGGATCTCCATGATCGTGGCAGGCGTCGGCGGAGGCGGCGGCGGGGCGTCCCCGCTCGTCGGCGTGTTCGCCGGTCCGAGGGCGAAGCTGGCGATGGCCCAGTCCGAGGCCGTGTCGGTGTCGACGCCGTCGGCCACCCGCCGGGCACCGGCGGGGAAGAAGGCCCCAT
>DASQWG010000111.1:0-2405 GCA_035640375.1 Actinomycetota bacterium | reverse complement strand
GCCTCGGCCCCGCCCACGATCTCCATCAGCTCCGTGGTGATCTCGGTCTGCCGGGCCTGGTTCGCCTCCCTGGTCAGGCGGCGGATCAGGTCCTCGGCGTTCTCGGTCGCGGCCTTCATCGCTCGCCGCCGGGCGGCGCTCTCCGACGCCGCGCACTCGAGCAGCGCCGCGAACACCAGCGCGGTCACGTACCTCGGCAGGAGCGCGTCCAGCAGCTGCGCCGGGGTGGGCTCGAAGATGTACTCCGGCCGGGGCCGCCCACGGGTGGCCTCGTCGCCGGCGACCTCCTCGGGGGCGATCGGGACCAACCGCCGATCGACCGGTCGAAGGGTGAACGCCGACCGGAAGTCGGTATACACCACGTGGATCTGGTCGACCCGCCGGTCCAGGAACGCGCCGATCAGCCGCCCGGCCATCCGCTCGGCGTCGTCGTACGAGGGCACCTCGCTGAACCCCGACCAGGTCTCCTCCATCGGCACCTGCCGGAACCGGAAGTAGCTCTGCCCCTTCCGGCCGGCCACGAACAACACCGGCTCGATCCCGTTCCCGCGGAGCCAGCCGAACAGCCGCTCGGCCCGGCGGAGGGCGTTGGCGTTGTAGGCCCCCGCCAGGCCCCGGTCCGAGGTCAGCACCAGGACCGCGGCCCGGCTCGGGTCCGGGCGCTCCTCCAGGAGCGGGTGGACCAGGGCTCCGGTCTGCCGGGCCACGTCCTCCATGGCCTCGGTCAGCCGGACGGCGTACGCCCGGATCTGCTCGACCCGCCGCTGTGCCTTGGCGATCCGGGCCAGGGCGATCTGCTCCATGGCCCGGGTGATCTTCATCGTCGACTGGACCGAGCGGATCCGGCGTCGGATCTGGCGGAGCTTCGCGCCCATCGGCTATCCCGGCGGCTGGGCGTCGGTGTCGCCCACGGGCCCGGCCCGCTCCTCGAACTCCTCCTCGGCCTCCTCGGCGGCCCCCTCCGGCTCGGGCTCCCCGATCCGCTCCCAGCCGACGTCCTCGCGGCGCCGATCGATCGGGCCGCCACCGGGCCCCGCCGTGGTGGGCCCGGCACCTTCCGAGGGCTGGAAGGTCCGCTTGAACTCGGTGATGGCCTCCTTCAGCTTCGTCTCGATCTCGTCCGGGAGGCCGCCGCGGTCCGCCAGGTACCGCCCGAGGTCCGGGTGTCGGGTCTCCACGTACCGGAGGACCTCCTCCTCGAACCGCTTGGCGTCCTCGACCGCCACGTCGTCGAGGTAGCCGTTGGTGACCGCGTAGATCGAGATGATCTGGTGCTCCACCGACATCGGCCGGTACTGGGGCTGCTTCAGGATCTCCACGACCCGGGCCCCCCGTTCCAGCTGGGCCTGCGAGGCCTTGTCGAGCTCCGAGCCGAACTCGGCGAACGCCTCGAGCTCGCGGTACTGCGCCAGGTCCAGGCGGAGCCGGCCGGCCACCTGCTTCATCGCCTTGATCTGGGCGTTCCCGCCGACCCGGGACACGCTGATCCCCACGTTGATGGCCGGGCGGACCCCGGCGTAGAAGAGGTCGGTCACGAGGTAGATCTGCCCGTCGGTGATCGAGATGACGTTCGTGGGGATGTAGGCGGAGACGTCGCCGCCCTTCGTCTCCACGATCGGCAGGCCGGTCAGCGAGCCGCCCCCCTCGTCGTCGGACAGCTTCGCGCACCGCTCCAGCAGCCGCGAGTGCAGGTAGAACACGTCGCCGGGGTACGCCTCGCGGCCGGCCGGACGACGGAGGAGCAGGGAGACCTCGCGGTACGCCTCGGCCTGCTTCGACAGGTCGTCGAACACGATCAGCGCGTGCTGCCCGTTGTACATCCAGTGCTGGCCGATGGCCGAGCCCGCGTACGGGGCGATGTACTTGAACGAGGCCGGGTACGAGGCCGGGGCATTGACCACCACCGTGTACTCCATGGCGCCGTGCTCCTCCAGTGCGCCCACCACCTCGGCCACGGTCGAGTTCTTCTGGCCGATCACCACGTAGATGCACTTCACCTGCTTCTTCGGGTCGCCGGCGGCCCAGGCCTCCCGTTGATTGATGATCGTGTCCACCACCACCGCGGTCTTCCCCACCTGACGGTCGCCGATGATCAGCTCGCGCTGGCCCCGGCCGATCGGGGTCATCGCGTCGATCGCCTTGATGCCCGTCTGGAGCGGCTCGTTCACCGGCTGGCGCATGACGACCGAGGGCGCCTGCACCTCCAGGGCTCGCTCGCCCTCGAACCGGACCGGACCCTTGCCGTCGAGGGGACGGCCGAGTGGGTCGATCACCCGGCCGAGGACCCCGTCCCCGACCCCGATCGAGAGGATCCGGCCGGTGCGCTTGACCGGGTCGCCTTCCTCGATCCCCTCGGGGTCGCCGAACAGCACGCACCCGATCTCCTCCTCCTCGAGGTTGAAGGC
>DASQWG010000110.1:0-3134 GCA_035640375.1 Actinomycetota bacterium | reverse complement strand
GGGAGGAGGGGATTCTGGTGGGAGGCTCCTCGGGCACGGCGCTGTTCGCGGCGCTCGAGGTCGGCCGCGAGCTGGGCCCGCAGGCCACCATCGTGGTGATCTTCCCGGACACCGGACGGAACTACCTGTCGAAGCTGTACTCGGAGACGTGGATGCGCCAGTACGGGTTCGTGGAGGGGCCCGAGGTGGTCGCCGTGCGGGAGATCCTCGGCGTGAAGCCCGGCGAGCTGCCCGCGGTGGTGGCCGTCGGGGCGCACGAGAAGGTGCGGCACGCCGTCGATACGCTCCAGCAGTTCAACATCTCGCAGGCGCCGGTCACGCGGGACGGGGGCGAGGACGTCACGGCACTGGTCGGCAGCATCCAGGAGCGGGACCTGCTCGACCGGATCTTCCGGGACCCCGACGCGCTTCAGGCCGACGTGGCTGAGGTCATGGGGCCGCCGCTGCCCCTGGTAGAGGGCGACGATCCGATCGAGGTGGCATTCGACCGTCTCCAGTCCGCGCCCGCCGTGGTGGTCAGCCAGGACGGGCGAACCCTCGGCGTGCTGACCCGCTCCGACCTCCTCGAGTTCCTGGCCCACCGCCGCGCCCAGACCTAGCCGGGTGCGCGCGCTGGGCATCGACGTGGGGGTGCGGAAGGGCCTCGACCTGGTCCTGCTGACCGATGAAGCGGGTCGGCCGATGGCGACTCACCGCGGCGTTCTGGTCGAGAACCTCCGAGCGCTAATCGAGGAGGCCCGGCCCGACGTGGTGGCCATCGACTCGCCGCCCTCGTGGGCGTCCGCGGGCCGGTCCCGCGGAACCGAGCGGGAGATCCGGGTGTTCGGCATCCAGTCCTACGGGACGCCGACCGGGGACCGGGGCGACCACCACCCGTTCTACGAATGGATGCGGGTGGGCTTCGAGGTGTTCCGCATCGCCGAGCGGGCCGGGTTCCCGAGGTACCGGGGCGGGCCGGCCGGCGGGACCGCCATCGAGGTGTTCCCCCACGCCAGCGCGGTGGTCCTGGCCGGGTGCCTGCCGCCTCGGGGGTCCCGGAAGGCCGCCTGGCGGGCCTCGGTCCTCCGGGCCGCCGGCGTGCCGGTCGACGGGCTCCGTTCACCGGACCTGATCGACGCGGCGCTGGCCTCGCTGACCGGCCTCAGAGCCCTGGCCGGGCGGTCGTGCGCCCTCGGCGATCCCAGGGAAGGCGTCATCGTCCTCCCAGCGCGGACCCTGCCGGCGCGGCCGTACCGACGGTGCGCCGAGCCGGTCGAGCCGAAGCGCCAGCCGCACCTCCCGCGGATGTCGCCGTGCGGGTGCGGCGATCCCTCGTGTGACCGGCTGACCTCCCGCGAGTTCGCCCCCGGACACGACGCCCGCCGGAAGTCCATGCTGTGGGCCCTGGCCCGGCAGGGCCACGAGGCCGCCCTCGAGCTGAGGAGACGAGGATGGGAGCTGCCACCGGAGATGCGATGAGGTTCGAGACGAAGGCGATCCACGTCGGGCAAGAGCCCGAGCCCGAGTTCGGCTCGGTCAACGTGCCGATCTACCAGACTTCCACGTACGCCCAGGAGGCCGTGGGCAAGCCGAAGCGGTACGACTACGCGCGGGCCGGAAATCCCACCCGGGACGCCCTCGAGGTGGTGCTGGCCGCGCTGGAGGGCGGTGCCCATGGCCTGTCGTTCGCCTCGGGCCTGGCCGCGGAGACCACCTTGCTGCTAGCGCGGCTCCGGCCCGGTGACCACCTCGTGCTCGGCGACGACGTGTACGGCGGGACGTACCGGCTGCTGGCCAGGGTGCTGGCGGACTGGGGCGTGGCCTTCGACACCGTCGACCTGACCGACCTGGAGGCGGTCCGGGCGGCGGTGCGTGACGAGACGCGGGTCATCTGGGTGGAGACGCCGACGAACCCGTTCCTCAAGGTCGTGGACATCGACGCGGTCTCAGCGATCGCCCACGAGGCGGACGCGTGGTGCGTGGTTGACAACACGTTCGCAAGCCCGTACCTCCAGCGGCCGCTGGAGCTCGGCGCCGACGCCGTGGTCCACTCGGTGACGAAGTACCTGGGCGGGCACTCCGACCTGATCGGGGGGGCGCTGGTGCTGAACGACGCCGAGACCGCGGAGCGGCTGCGGTTCCTCCAGAACGCGGTGGGGGCCGTGCCGGGTCCGATGGACTGCTACCTCGCCCTCCGCGGCGTCAAGACGCTGGCGGTGCGGATGGAGGCGCACTGCCGTGGCGCGAGCCGGGTGGCCGAGTTCCTGGCTTCCCACTCGAAGGTGACCCGGGTCCACTATCCAGGCCTGATCGACCATCCGCAGCACGAGGTGGCGACGAGGCAGATGCGCGACTTCGGCGGGATGGTGTCGTTCGAGATGGGCTCTGCCGAGGAGGCGATCCGGATGGCCGAGGCGACGCAGCTGTTCTTCCTGGGCGAATCGCTCGGCGGCGTCGAGTCGCTGATCGAGGTGCCCGGACCGATGACGCACGCCAGCGTGGCCGGCTCGCCCCTCGAGGTCCCGCCCACGCTGGTCCGGCTGTCGGTGGGTATCGAGCACCCCGACGACCTCCTTGAAGACCTCGACCGAGCTCTGACCTCAAACTAGTGGCCGGCGATAGGACAGGACCGGGGTCTATCATGCTTGAGACGGCCAGGAGCGCTAGATCCGCTGCATTCCGGGCCGTTGAATCAATGACGCACGTCGACTTGCTTCGGCCTGTGCTGTGGTTAGCCAGTACAAGGGGTCGAAGGGGGACCGGCGCGCGTCGTGCAGATATTAAGAGGACTCTGAAGGTACGTCCGGCAAGGGCTCCTCTTCAGCGCGGGGTTCGATCGGGGCGTAGCCGGCGGCCTTGGCCGGGGCGGTCTGCTCGAAGTGGCCCTTCTCCTCGCTGTACTCGAGGACCGCGCCCTCGATGACCTCGACGGCCTCCTGACCCTCGCGGAGCACCTGGAACACCCGGAGCGGCCTGGCCTTCCCCTTGACCTCGAGCGAGGGGAGGTCGCCGATCCGGAACCCATCGCGGAGCTCTTCGGCGCACTCCTCGGTGACCACGATCTGGCCGGGCCCGGCCACCCCGCACAGACGGCTGGCGGTGTTCACCGTGTCGCCCACCACCGTGTAGTCGAGCCGGTCGGACGAGCCGATGTT
>DASQWG010000109.1:0-2293 GCA_035640375.1 Actinomycetota bacterium | reverse complement strand
ACACGGCCCCCACGCTGCCGGCCAGCCGGGGCCCCGCCAGCACCACCGCGGCCCCCACGGCGGCATCGAGAGAGTCGGCCGCCCGGCCCAGCGGCGTGTCCTGCCCGTGCGCGCCCAGGAGCTCCTCCAGGACGTCGGCCTCGCCTCCGGGCGGGCACAGCACGTGTTCGGCCACGTCGGCCAGGGCCGTCCGCCTCGGGTGCACCACCACGACCCGGGCCCCGCGCCGGGCGGCCTTGCGGATCCGAAGGTGGAGGATGGGCAGCTCCTCGCGAGCGTCCAGCCCCACCACGAGGATGGCTCCGGCCCGCTCGACGTCCCGGTAGGTCACCGGGATGCCGGCCGCGACGGCACGCTCGACGTCGGGCGGAACGTCCCACCCGCCCCACGGCCGGTGGTCGAGGTCGTTCGTCCCGAACCCCAGCCGGGCCAGCTTCGACAGCGCGAAGGCGTCTTCGTCGGTGAGCCGACCGCCGGCGAGGACCCCCACGCGCGCGCCTCGGGCCCGGTCGGCCACCGTCCCCAGCGCCTCGGCGAACGACACCGGCTCGAGGCCGGGGACCCGAAGCAGCGGCGTGTCCAGGCGGTCGCGGTCGGGGAACCGGAAGGCGTACCGGCCCTTGTCGCAGAGCCAGGCGTCGTTGACCTCGGGCTCATCGCGTGCCTGGTGGCGGACCACCTCGCCCCGACGCACGTCGACGCGGATCGAGCATCCCGACGCGCAGTGGGGACAGACCGAATCCCCCATGCCGACGTCGAACGGGCGGGCCACGAACCGATACGTCGACGAGGTCAGCGCGCCCACCGGGCAGATCTGCACGGTGTTGCCGGAGAACGGCGAGCGGAAGTCCTCGCCGGGGGCGATGGCCACCTGCTCGGCGGCGCCCCGATCGAACAGCTCGATGAACCGCTCTCCCGAGATCTGATCGCAGAACCGCGTGCACCGGGCGCACAGGACGCACCGCTCCCGGTCGAGGAGCACCAGCGGCGACAGCGGCACCGGCTTCTCGTACACCCGCTTCGGGTCGATGTACCGGCTCTCCCCCGGCCCCCAGGCCAGGGCCTGGTCCTGGAGGGGGCACTCGCCCCCCCGGTCGCACACCGGGCAGTCGAGGGGATGGTTGATCAGCAGAAACTCGAGCATCCCCTCCTGGGCCTTCCTGGCCTCCTCGGAGGTGTGCTGGGTGTAGACCACCATCCCCTCGGCCACGGGCGTGGTGCACGAGGTCACCGGCTTGCGCTGTCCCTCGATCTCCACGATGCATTGCCGGCACGCTCCCACCGGATCGAGGTACGGGTGGTCGCAGAACCGCGGGATCTCGATGCCGACGGCCTCGGCGGCCCGGATCACCAGCGTCCCCGCTGGCACCGTGACCTCGACGCCGTCGATCGTCACCGTGACCTGCTCGGCCCGCTCGGCGCTCAGCGCAGCACCTCCCCCAGCTCGACCACGCCGGTGGTCCCTGCCTCCCGCGGCTCCGCCGCGGTCACCACGGGGCGCTCCTCCATGGGGCAGCCACCGGCCTTCACGTGCTCCACGTATTCCTCGCGGAAGTACTTCAGCGAGGAGTGGATCGGCGAGACCGCCCCGTCGCCGAGGGCGCAGAAGTTCTTGAACAGCATGTTGTCGCCGATGTCCTGCATCGCCGTGAGGTCGTCCAGGCGACCGCCCCCGTGCTCGAGGCGGCGGAGGATCTTCGTCAGCCACCAGGTCCCCTCGCGGCACGGCGTGCACTTCCCGCACGATTCGTGGGCGTAGAACTGGGTGAACCGGAGCGCGGCGTCCACCACGCAGTCGGTCTCGTCGAGGACGATCACCGCGCCGGTCCCGAGCAGCGACCCCGCCGCCTGGACGGACTCGAAGTCGAGCGGGGTGTCGAGGTGCTCGTCGGTAAGGAACGGCGTCGAGGACCCGCCGGGCGTCCAGGCCTTGACCCGCTTCCCGTCCGGCACCCCGCCCGCCAGCTCGTCGATCACCATCCGGGCCGGCGTGCCCATGGGGGCCTCGTAGTTCCCCGGCCGGGCCACCCGGCCGGAGACACAAAAGATCTTCGTCCCGGTGGACTTCTCGGTCCCCAGGCCCGCGTACCAGTCCGCCCCCCGCTGGACGATGTGGGGGACCGTGGCGATCGTCTCGACGTTGTTGATCACGGTCGGGGACCGGTACAGCCCCTCGACCGCGGGGAACGGCGGGCGGAGCCGCGGCTGGCCGCGCCGGCCCTCTAGGGAGTCGAGCAGCGCGGTCTCCTCGCCGCAGATGTACGCCCCGGCGCCGCGGTGCATGACCACGTCG
>DASQWG010000108.1:0-2345 GCA_035640375.1 Actinomycetota bacterium | reverse complement strand
GGCCCGCCTGTACCGGGAGGCCGAGGTGCTGTCGGCCGAGCCGGACACCACCGGCACGGCGGTCCGGGCTCGGGTCCGCGAGGATCAGCTCGCCTGGGCCGGCGTGTTCTCGGTTCGACCGGTGGCCCGCCGGACCCGGATCGGCTAGAGCCGCCGGAGGACCGCGACCACCTGGCCGAGGATCCTCCCTCCCTCAGGGAGGTCGAACGGTTCCATGGTGGGGTTCTCCGGCACCAGCGTGACCCGGCGGCCCCGGCGGCGGAGGCGCTTCACGGTGGCCTCCTCCTCCGCTGGGCCGGGCACCTGGGCGGCCACGATCGAGCCGTCCTCGGCCACGTCCTGGCGCCGGATCACCACCAGGTCGCCGTCGAGGATCCCGGCGTCGACCATGGAGTCGCCGGTGACCCGGAGCGCGAAGTGCTCCTCCTCGCCGGCCAGCGCGGCGTCGATGGCCACGTGGTCCTCGACGTGCTCGTCGGCTAGGACGGGGGCCCCGGCGGCGATGCGGCCCACCACCGGAACGGTCACGGTGCCCGCGCCGCGCGGCCTCGTGCCCGCCACCTCGATCGCCCGTGGCTTGGCCGGGTCCTTGCGGAGGAGGCCCTTCCGCTGGAGGTTCGCCAGCTGCGCGTGGACGCTCGACGAGGACGTGAGCCCGACCGCCTCTCCGATCTCCCGGACCGTGGGGGGGTAGCCACGGTCCTGCACGGTGCGGCGGATGAACTCCACGATGCGCTGCTGCCTGGGCGTCAGATCGTTCATGTCAGTGGGGGAGGCTAGCATGACCCCGGCATGGAATCAAACACCTGTTCGACCCTTGACGGCCGAACACGCGTTCGGCATAATCGCCGGGTGGCTCGAACACGGGTTCGATGGGGCCGGGTGGCCGTGCTCGCGGTGGTCCTGGCCAGCACCCTCTGGGCGGCCGGGCGGGCCCTGGGGGGCCCCGAGGCCGGGCTTCGGCCCGGACGGACCCACGTGGTCGCCCAGGGGGAGACCCTCTGGGAGATCGCCCGGGAACTGGTCGGCCCCGAGGGCGACCCCCGCCCGGTGATCGAGCAGCTGCGGGTGACGAACGGGCTCTCCAGCAGCGCCATCCTCGAGGGCCAGACCCTGACCCTCCCCGCACCGTAGCGCGAGGGATCGACGGGCGGGCCCT
Organism: Actinomycetota bacterium; assembly: GCA_035640375.1. Classification (GTDB taxonomy): domain Bacteria; phylum Actinomycetota; class UBA4738; order UBA4738; family CALAEC01; genus CALAEC01. The sequence continues at coordinate 1,186 of DASQWG010000108.1, read as the reverse complement.
GGCGTTCAGCCGGCCCGCTCGCCCTCGATGATCAGTCCGTGCAGGGTCACCCGGGCGCCCTCGACGGGGCTGAGATCGGCCCGGGTCAGCTGGAGGATCAGGTCCCGGCGGCCCCCCAGGAGGGGGTGGCTCGGGAGCACCGCCGTACCGCTCGATCCGCGGAGCGGGATCTCGATCGGGGTGGCCGTCATCGAGTCGACGAACGCGAGCAGACGCATCCCCTCTTTGAAGTCGACGCCGAGGACCGCATAGCGGATCGTCACCGGCGCGGTCACGGTGTCACCGGACGCCGGTGAGGTGATGGTCAGCGTGGGCCCCGCGGCTTCCTGGACGTTCCCGGGGGAAGCCGGCGCCGAGGCCGCGGGGATCCCTAGCGTGTCCCCGGCGGCGGGGCTCGGCGGCTCCGAGCATCCGACAGTCCAAGCGGCCAGCACCGCCATCACGGCGGCGGCCACCTTCATCCTCGGGCTTCGATCGGACACGGCGTCTGTCATGTTCAGTCCTCTATCGGCTTGGACCATGATCCGGGGCGAAAGGTTCCCGGATCAGGCCGATCGTCCCACCGTGTCAGCCAAAATACCGCTTGACCGGGTTGCGCATGGTCGATCACAGTGACCCCGTTCGTTCGGGAGACAGGGGGTGGTCACGATGCGCGTTCGGTTCCGGGTTCGGTCGATCCTCGCCGTGGCGGCGACGTTCGTTGCCACCGCGGCGCTCTCCACGGGGACGGCCTCGGCCATCCCTCCCGTGGTCGGGGCGAACGCCAACGTCAGCCGGGCCGCCGGGAACCAGCTCGAGGCCGCCGTGGCCATCGATCCGACGAACACGCAGCGGGTCTTCGTGGGGTCCAACGACGAGACCCGAGCCCTGAGCGGGATCTTTGTCGCTCGAAGCAACAACGGCGGCACTACGTGGACCACGGGGGCCCTGGGGACCGGCGCGGGCGCCGGCGGTGACGGGTTCACCCCAGCGTGCTGCGATCCCACTGTCTCCTGGGACGCCTTCGGCAACCTGTTCGTCGGCTACCTCGGGTTCCCGGCCGGGGGCGGGAGGACCATCGAGGTGTTCGTCAGCACCGATGGCGGGGCCACGTTCACTGGTCTCGGGCCGATCGCCACCGGGCCGAACCTCGACCAGCCCACGGTGACCACGGGAGCCGGGGCCGTGTGGGTGACGTGGCGGCAGA
>DASQWG010000107.1:0-6208 GCA_035640375.1 Actinomycetota bacterium | reverse complement strand
ACGGCCAGGGCACGGGCCACACCGACCCGCTGGCGCTGCCCTCCCGAGAGCTCCGAGGGGTAGCGGTCCAGGAGCTCCTCGTCGAGACGGAGGATCGCGGCCAGCTCCCGAACGCGGCCGTCGATCCGGCCCTCGTCCCAGTCCTCCAGCCGGGGGACCGTGGCGATGTTCTGGGCCACCGTCCGGTGGGGCATCAGCCCGATCGACTGGATCACGTACCCCATCCCTCGGCGGAGGCGAACGGGGTCCTGGGCCATCACGTCGGTCCCGTCCACTTCGATGGTGCCCGACGTCGGCTCGATCAGGCGGTTGATCATCTTCATCGTGGTGGTCTTGCCGCATCCCGAGGGGCCCACCAGGACCACGGTCTCGCCGCGCTCGATCTCGAGGGAGAGGTCCCCGACCGCGGGCGCGCGACTGCCCGGGAAGCGCTTCGACACGTGACGGAGGGAGATCATGGTGTCGGCCACAGGGTCCCGGGGTCCCAAGTACCCCACACGCTCTTTTCCAACGCAAGGACGGTCCGGCCGATTCCGCTACGATTGGCCACCGATGCTGCTGGACGTCTTCAGCGACAACCCCTTCGCCACGAACTGCTGGATCGCCGGCGAGGACGATGCCGAAGAGGTCGTGGTGATCGATTCGGGGTTCGAGGCCGCGGCCATCCGGCTGATGGTGGCCCGGACCGGCCGGAGGCTCGCCGCGGTGCTGGCCACCCACGGGCACGGCGACCACATCGGGGCGGTGAAGGAGGTCTGTGGCGAGGACGTGCCGCTGTTCATCCACGAGGCCGACGAGCCGGCGCTGACCGACCAAGAGGCGTGGGGCGCCGGGTATGCGGCCCAGGCCGACTTCCGGCCGGCCGAGGTCCGGACCGTACGGGACGCCGATGTCCTGGAGTTCGCCGGGTTCCGGATCGAGGTCCTCCACACGCCCGGCCACACCCCCGGGAGCGTGTGCTTCCGGACCGACGGGGCGGTGTGGAGCGGCGACCTGGTGTTCCGAGGGTCGATCGGCCGTTCCGACTTCCCGAACTCCGATCCGGCGGCCATGGACGCGAGCCTCCGGCGCTTCCTCGAGCTGCCCGACGAGCTGCCCGTCTATCCGGGCCACGGGCCTCAGACGACCGTGGGGCTGGAACGGGCCACGAACGGCTGGCTCGTGGCGTTGGCCTCCCGGTGACCGACGTCGCCCCGCCCCGAGGAACGCAGGATCTCCTGCCGCCGTCCTCGGACGGTCTGCTTGCGGTGATCGACGCGGCGCACGAGATCGCCCGACTGTACGGCTACCGCTACGTGGAGACCCCCACGTTCGAGCGAACCGAGGTGTTCGAGCGAACCTCCGGAGGCTCCAGCGACGTGGTGACGAAGGAGATGTACACGTTCGAGGACAAGGGCGGGCGCTCGTTGACGCTGAAGCCCGAATCGACGGCGCCCGTGGTGCGAGCCTACCTGGCCAATCGCCAGGCGCTCCCGTCCCCGTTCAAGGCCTACTACGTGGAGAAGAACTGGCGGCACGGACGTCCCCAGGCCGGGCGGCTGCGCGAGTTCCGTGTGTTCGGGATCGAGGTCCTCGGCTCAGCCGGGCCCGGTCCGGACGTCGAGGTGATCGCGGTGGCCCACCGGTTCCTGCGGGCCCAGGGGCTGTCCGGGCTGACGCTCCACCTCAACTCGATCGGCGACGAGGTGTGCCGGCCGCGGTTCCGGGAGGACCTGGTGGCGTTCCTGGAGCCCCGGGAGGACCGGCTCGACCGCGAGCATCGGGAGACCTGGCGCCGCAACCCCTTACGGGTCCTCGACTGCACGAGCCCGGAGTGCCGCGCGGCCACGGAGGAAGCGCCCCGGATCCTCGATTACCTCGACCAGGCGTGCCGGGAGCACTTCGAGGGCGTGCGGGCCGGGCTCGACGAGGAAGGCGTGGGGTACGAGCTCGACCACAGGCTGGTCCGAGGCCTCGACTACTACACGCGCACCACGTTCGAGTTCGTCTCCGGCGCGCTCTCTCCGGCCCAGGCAACGGTGTGCGGCGGGGGGAGGTACGACGGTCTGGCCCAGGTGCTCGGCGGCGAGCCGACCCCCGGGGTGGGCTTCGGGCTCGGCATCGACCGGCTCCTGCTGGCCGCCGTGGAGGAGGGCGTGGTGCGGCCGGACCCCAGGGCGGCCCGCTGCTACGTGGTGGCGCTGGGAGAGGAGGGCCGGCATGAGGGCCGGGCACTGCTGCGCGAGCTGCGCGATGCGGGCATCCCCGCCGACGCCTCGCTCGAGGACCGGCCCCTGAAGGCCCAGCTCCGGATGGCGGACCGGTCCGGCGCCCCCTACGCCGCGCTCCTCGGCGAACGAGAGCTCCGGGAGGGAACCGTGACGATGCGCCGCCTGGCCGACGGGGAGCAGGAGATCGTCCCACGCGGGGAGGTGGGGGCGTGGCTCTCCCGATGAGGACCCATCGCTGCGGCGAGCTGCGCGCCGAGCACGCCGGACAGGAGGTGGCGCTGTGCGGGTGGGTCGCCCACGACCGAGACCACGGGGGGGTGCTGTTCGTCGACCTCCGCGACCGTGAGGGCTCGGTGCAGGTCGTGTTCCACCCGCAGGAGCAGCCCGAGGCCCACGCCGCCGCGGCCCGGCTGCGAAGTGAGTCGGTGATCCGGATCGTCGGCGAGGTCCGGCGCCGGCCGGAGGGCACGGTCAACGCCGCGCTCCCGACCGGCGAGGTCGAGGTGGCGGCCCGCGGGCTCGAGGTCCTGTCCGAGGCCGAGCCGCCGCCGTTCCCGATCGAGGACCGGATCACGGCCGAGGAGCCGCTCCGGCTCCGTCACCGGTACCTGGACCTCCGGCGCCCCGAGATGAGCCGCCGCCTCCAGCTTCGGCACCGGGCCTTCGCCTCGATCCGGCGATTCCTCGACGACCGAGGGTTCGTCGAGATCGAGACCCCGATGCTGACGCGGTCCACGCCGGAGGGAGCCCGCGACTTCCTGGTGCCGTCGCGGCTGTCGCCGGGCGAGTTCTACGCGCTGCCGCAGTCTCCCCAGCTGTTCAAGCAGATCCTGATGGTGGCCGGCCTGGACCGCTACTACCAGATCGTGAGGTGCTTCCGGGACGAGGACCTCCGGGCCGACCGTCAGCCCGAGTTCACCCAGCTCGACCTGGAGATGTCGTTCGTCGAGGAGGCGGACGTCCAGTCGCTGATCGAGGACCTGTTCGTCACGGTGTGGCGAGACGTTCTCGGCGTGGAGCTCACCCCGCCGTTCCCGCGCCTGCCGTACCGCGAGGCGATGCGACGGTTCGGCTCCGACAAGCCCGACCTTCGATATGGGATGGAGCTGGCCGATCTGACCGGGGCGTTCACGGGCACGGGGTTCCGGGCCTTTGCCGGCGCCATCGAGGGAGGCGGAGTCGTGAAGGGGTTCGCGGCTCCGGGGGCGGCCTCGTGGTCGAGGAAGGACCTCGACGGGGTGGTGGTCGAGGCTCAGGGCCGTGGCGCCGCCGGGCTGGTGTGGATCGCCTGGGCAGGCGGTCAGGCGAGGTCGCCGGTGGAGAAACACCTGTCGCCCGACGAGGTGGCCGCGGCTGTCGAGGCGACCGGCGCGGGTGACGGCGACCTGCTCCTCCTGGTGGCCGACGCGGAATCGAGGGCCGACACCGTGCTGGAAGGGCTTCGCCGACTCATGGCCGAGCGGCTCGGCCTCGTCCCGGAGGGGGAGTTCACGTTCGCCTGGATCACCGAGCCGCCGCTATTCGAGTGGAGCGAGGAGGAGGAGCGGTGGGTGAGCGTCCATCATCCGTTCACCTCGCCCGCCACCGACGACCTCAGCCCGGAGACCGCCGTCGCCCGCGCGTACGACCTCGTGGTCAACGGGTGGGAGCTCGGCGGTGGGTCGATCCGGATCCACCGGCCGGACGTCCAGCGGAAGGTGTTCGAGGCGCTCGGGTTCGCGCCGGACGAGGCGGATGCCCGGTTCGGCTTCCTCCTGGAGGCGTTCCGGTACGGGGTGCCTCCCCACGGCGGTATCGCCTTCGGCCTGGATCGGACGGCGATGGTGCTGGCCGGCGAGACGAACATCCGTGAGGTCATCGCGTTCCCGAAGACCCAGTCGGGGGCCGACCTCCTGACGGGCGCGCCTGCCCCGGTCGACGACGCGCAGCTCCGCGAGCTGGGCCTCCGCCTCGCTCCCCGGCCGGACTGATCCGGCCCGCGTAGGCTGGGCCCCATGGCGGAGCCCCTGGCGGCCCGGATGCGCCCTCGCTCGTTCGACGAGGTGGTGGGCCAGCGCCACCTGATCGGCGAGGCGAAGCCGCTGACCGAGCTCGTCCGGACCGGGCATCTCCCCTCGGTGATCCTGTGGGGGCCGGCCGGCACCGGGAAGACCTCGCTGGCGTTCCTCCTGGCCCAGGGCGCCGAACTCGTCCAGCTCTCCGCCGTCTCCTCCGGTGTCGCGGATGCTCGCAAGGTGATGCAGAAGGCCCGCGATTCGATGCTCTCCACGGTCCTGTTCGTCGATGAGGTCCACCGATGGAGCAAGGCCCAGCAGGACGTGCTCCTGCCCGCGGTGGAGGACGGCACGATCACGCTGATCGGGGCCACCACCGAGAACCCGTACTTCTCGCTGGTCACCCCGCTCCTGTCACGCTGCATCCTCCTCCGGCTGGAGCCACTCTCCGAGGAGGACATCCGGACGCTCCTGGACCGCGCGCTGATCGATGGTGAGCGAGGGCTGGGCGAGCACGAGGTCAAGGTCACCGACGAGGCCCTCGACCACCTCGTGCAGGTGGCCGGCGGCGACGCCCGTATCGCGCTGACCGGCCTGGAGGCCTCGGTGCTGGCGGCCGTGGCCGGGGGACGGGACGAGGTCGACCTGCCGCTGGCCGAGGCATCCGTGCAGCAGAAGGCCGTGGTGTACGACCGGCAAGGTGACGCCCACTACGACGTGATCTCGGCATTCATCAAGTCGATCCGGGGCTCGGACCCCGACGCGGCGCTGTTCTGGCTGGCCCGGATGGTCGAGGCCGGCGAGGACGCCCGGTACATCGCCCGACGGATGGTGGTTCACGCTTCGGAGGACATCGGGATGGCCGACCCCCGGGCGCTCCTGGTGGCCACCGCGGCGGCCCACGCCGTCGAGTACGTCGGCCTGCCGGAGGCCATCATCAATCTCGCGCACGCCACCATCTACCTGGCCCAGGCGCCGAAGTCCAACAGCGTGATCACCGCGATCGGCAAGGCCCGGGCCGATGCCGCCTCGGCCGACCCCGTCCCGCTCCATCTCCGGGACACTCACTTCCCGGCGGCCCGGAAGCTCGGGCACGGAACGGGCTACCGGTACCCTCACGACTATCCCGGGCACGTCGTCGAACAGGAGCACCGACCGGCCCGGTTCGAAGGTCGCCGCTACTACGAGCCCTCCGATCAGGGCGAAGAGGCGGACTGACGCTGGCCCGGTTCGGTCGGACCTGCGAGAATCGGCGCCCGTGAGGAGGGCCCGTGTCGGTCGGTGAGTGGGCGGCCATCATCGCCGCGGTGGCCTGGGCCGTCCTCGTCGTCGTCCTCGTCGTGGTCTCGCTCGGGGTGTTCCGCGTGCTGGACACCATCCGGGACCTCATCGACGGGATCCGCCAGGAGACCGTGCCGCTCCTCGGCGAGGTCCGGACCTCGGTGATCACCATGAACCAGAACCTCGAGCACTCCGACGACCTCCTGGTCTCGGTGGGCAACGTGGCCCGGACGGTGGAGCGCATCAGCGGCCTGGTCGATCAGTTCGTGTCGACCCCGCTGATCAAGGCGATCTCGTACGGGTACGGCGCCCAGCAGGCGCTGCGTAGCTTCCGGGACCGGTCGAGCCGATGAGGCGTCTCTTCTGGATCGGAGTCGGCGTGGCCGCGGCGTACTACGGCGCGAGATGGCTGCGGCGCCAGCGCGAGAAGATCACCCCCGAAAATGTGGCCGCCCGAGCGGCCGAGCGGCTCGGTGGCGTGATGGAGGTCGTCCGGATGTCGGTCGAGGACGGGCGCCGAGCCGCGGCCGAGAAAGAGGCCGAGATCAGGTCGTCGCTGGGGGAGGCCGGATCGGCCTCGCCTACCAGGTCGGGTCCGAGGCCAGAAGCCTGAGGGTCTCCGGCAACAGCTGGGGCCGGGCGAACAGGTACCCCTGGGCGTAATCGGACCCAAGCCGGCGCAGCGTGTACAGTTGCTCGGCGGTCTCGACGCCCTCGGCGATC
>DASQWG010000106.1:0-6437 GCA_035640375.1 Actinomycetota bacterium | reverse complement strand
TTGCGCCGAGGTCGTCGGGGCCTCACCGCGGCCCGTGCTCCGCACCGGCGAGGCTGCCGGGACCCTCGTGGCCCTGTCCCGGGAGGAAGGTGCTGACCTGATCGTGGTGGGGAACCGCGGGCTCGGAAGCCGGCGGGTGCTGATGGGGACCGTTCCCGGTCGGGTGGCGCAACGGGCGCCCTGTGACCTCGTGATCGCCCACACCACCGATGAACGGCCGAAGGAGCCCTACCGGCGCGTGCTGCTGGCCACGGACCGGTCGGCCACCGCCCAGCGGGCGGTCGCCGCGGGACGCGCCCTCGCCCAGACCATCGGTGCGGACGCCGACGAGGTCCACGTCACCGAGGGCGACGCCGCCGCAGGGATCCTCCGGGCCGCGGCGGAGCGGGCGGCCGACCTGGTCGTCGTGGGGAACCGCGGGCTGACCGGCGCCCGGAAGTACCTGGCCAGCGTGCCCAGCCGCGTGGCCCGGCGAGCGCCCTGCCACGTCCTGCTGGTGAAGACGACCTAGCCTGCTACCCTCCCCGGTCATGGCCCGCGGCCGCGTCCTCTCCACCGCCCAGGGAACCCGCCCCGAGGCCTTCGGTCCGGCCGAGTGGGGGCTGCTCTCGGCCGTGGCCCTGATGTGGGGCTCCTCGTTCCTGTGGATCGACATCGGCCTGGAGGCCTTCCGGCCCCCAGTGATCGCCGTGGCCCGCATCCTGATGGGGGCCCTCGCGTTGGGCTTCATCCGACGCAGCCGGGCGCCGGTGGCTCGAGAGGATTGGCCGCGGGTGGTCCTCCTGGCGTTCGTGTGGACGGCCATCCCGCTCCTGCTGTTCCCGATCGCCCAGGACCTCGGGGTGGCCTCCTCCAGCGCCGGGATGATCAACGGGGCCATGCCGCTGTTCGCCGCGCTGTTCGCCTCGATCTTCCTGCGCCGGCTCCCTGGGCCGCTCCAGGCCATCGGCCTGCTGGTCGGCTTTGCCGGGGTGGTCCTGGTCAGCCTGTCCTCGGCCGGCGGCTCCGGGGGGACGGCCCTGGGGACGGCCCTGGCCCTGGCGGCCACGGTGCTGTACGGGCTGGCCGCGAACATCATGGTGCCGCTCCAGCAGAAGTACGGCGCGCTGCCGGTCATCGTCCGGGCCCAACTCGTGGCGCTGGCCGCGGTCCTGCCGTTCGGCATCGCCGCGGTGCCGGACTCGCGATGGGCGTGGCCCAGCGCGCTGGCCATGGTGATGCTGGGGGTGTTCGGGACGGGGCTCGCGTACGTGGCCAGCTCGACCCTTCTGGGACGGGCCGGACCGACCCGGGGGTCGGTGCAGATCTACTTCATCCCGGTGGTGGCCCTGGTGCTCGGGGTGGTGTTCCTCGACGAGGACGTCACGGCCATGGCCCTGATGGGCGTGGCCCTGATCATCGCGGGGGCCTACGTGACCAGCAGACGCGAACGGCCGGTTGAGGCCCGGACACCCGCCCCGGTCGAAGGGGTCGAACCGTGAGGCTCCTCTCCATCTCGCTGGCCATGCTCCTAGCCGCCCTCGGTTCCATCCCGGCCGCCGTCGGCCAGGCCGCCGGGTGCCTCGGGCGGGCTCCCACGATCCAGGGCACCAGGGGCCCGGACGCCCTCACCGGGACCGAGGGCGACGACGTGATCATCGGCAAGGAAGGCAACGATCGGATCAACGGGCTGGGCGGCAACGACCTGATCTGCGGCGAGGCGGGCCGGGACACCCTCGACGGCGGCGCCGGGGACGACACCCTGGACGGCGGCACGCAGGGAGACACGTTCGTCGGCAACGTCGGCAACGACACGGTCTCCTACGCCGATCGGACCCGGTCGGTCATCGCGGAGATCGATCGGGACACCGGTGACGACGGCGACCCCACGATCCGTGCTGGGAAGGGAGAGGGTGACACGATCAAGGTGAGCGTGGAGAACGTCGTCGGCGGCACCGGGAACGACAGCATGGTCGGCACGGACGCCGCCAACTCGTTCCGCGGCCGGGGCGGCACCGACACGTTCTCGGGCGGGGGCGGACCCGACGTCGCGCACGGCGGCGGAGGCCAGGACTTCTTCGCGGCGAGGGAGGCAACGACACCCTGCTCGGCGCGGCCGGCAGCGACGACACCCTGCTGGGCGGGCGCGGCCAGGACACGCTGATCGGTGGCGGGGGGATCCGCGATCAGGCCGACGGCGAGGGCGGCACCGACACGTGCGACGCGGAGGACGAGACGTCGTGCGAGCGGAACCCCATCTCGGTCTGACTCAGCGGATCAGGGCCTCGGCGATCTGGACCGCGTTGAGGGCGGCGCCCTTGCGGAGGTTGTCGCCGGACGCGAAGAGCTGGAGTGACCGGCGCCGGGGACCCGGTCGGATCCGGCCCACCAGGACCTCGTCCCGGCCCGCCGCGTCGAGCGGCGTGGGGAACCGGTCGTGGAGCGGGTCGTCCACGACCTCGACGCCGGGAAACTTCGCCAACGCCAGGCGAGCGGCCTCGGGCGACAGGTCCTCGTCGAACTCGGCGTAGATCGACACCGAGTGCCCGACGACCACCGGCACCCGTACCACGGTGACCGCGACCTCGAGGTTGGGCAGACCGAGGATCTTCCGGCTCTCGTTGACGAACTTCGTCTCCTCCGTGGTGGCCCCGTCGGGATCGAACGTGCCGCCTCGCGGAAGGACGTTGTAGGCGACCGTTCGGCCGAACACCTCGCCTGCCGGGAGCGCCTCGGGGTCGGGTCGGGCCAGATCCTCCTCGGCACCGCGGAGCTTCTCCACCTGCTCGAGGAGCTCCGCCACGCCGCGATGCCCCGCCCCGGAGACGGACTGGTACGAGGACACGACGAGCCGCGACAGGCCGGCGGCCCCCTGCAGGGGAGCCACGGCCATCACCGCGGTGATCGCCGTGCAGTTCGGGTTGGCCACGATGCCGCGGTGCTCGGCCAGAGCCCCCTCGTTGATCTCCGGGACCACCAGCGGGACGTCGGGCTCCATCCGGTAGGCGGACGAGTTGTCGACGACCGTGGAACCGGCCGCAACGGCTACGGGCGCCCACTCCCGGGACGCGTCGGCCCCGGCGGAGAAGAGCGCGACGCCGATGCCCTCGAAGGAGCTCCGGTCGACCGCGCGGACCTTCACCACCCCATCGGCGAAGGGGAGGCGGACCCCGGCGGACCGGGGCGAAGACAGCGGCACGAGCTCGTCGAGGGGGAAGCGGCGCTCCTCGAGCGTCCGCAGCACCTCCCGACCGACCGCGCCGGTGGCGCCGAGCACGACAACCCTCATGGTGTCCATGCTACCGAGGGAACCCCTGCCGGACCTGGCCTAGGCGGAATCGTTCCAATCCCAGGTGGCCAGCATCTCCTCGAAGGCGAACCGGGCCTCGTCGAAGCTCTCTCCTTCGGCCCCGAGCGTGATGCGCCAGCCGACGCCGTTCCGCACCAGGGCGACCATCCGCTGCTGGAGGATGGAGCCGTCGTCGAGCTGCACGGCTGCCTGCCAGGCGAACGCCTGGGTGCCGTCGCCCAGCTCCATCGTCTGCACCGGCCCGAGCGTAACCCCCAGGGTCTCCTGCGTTTGTCGGATCCCCTGGGCGTACTGGATCGTGGTCGTCCCCGGGACGGCCTCTCCCGCCCGGACCACGACGGCCGCGCCGTCGCTCTGGGGTTCGAACCGGTCCAGCGCGCCGGTCGGGGTACGGGTGGAGGCGGCCGCCCACCCGCTCGGAACGCTGACGCAGTAGGGGTAGAGCTGGCTGACGAACTTCCCGTCACAGGGCTCGGGGCGGCCCGAGTACCAGATCCCCGCTCCGACCACGACGGCGAGCAGCGCCGCGCCGACCGCGATGATGGGCCAGGGACTGGTCTGCCGTGGGGCCGGAACCTCGAGCTCGTCCACGGCCGGCTCGGCCTCGGTCCGCTCGACTCGCCGCAGCGGAGCCTCGCTCGGGGCCAGCGACCGGCCACACGACTCGCAGACCAGCGCGCCCTCGACGTTCTCGGCCCGGCAGTTCGGACAGACCAGCACCTCAGTGCTCCCGGACCACGGCCTGCTCCGACAGGGCGAACCGGGCGTGGAGCGCCTTCACGGCGGACTCAACGTCCTCGGCCCTGATCACGCAGGTGATGCGGATCGACGAGGTCGAGATCATCTCGATGTTGATACCCGCTTCGGCCAGCGCGGAGAACATGTCGGCCTGCACGCCGGGATGCGACTTCATCCCCGCGCCGACCAACGAGACGGTGGCGACCCCGTCGTCGGTGGTGAAGCGCTCGGCCCCGACCTCGCCGGCCACACGCTCCATCACGGTCGCGGCGTGCGGCAGGTCGTCCTTCGGAACGGTGAACGACACGTCTGCGAGCCCGTCCTTCGACACGTTCTGGACGATGGTGTCCACGCTGATGCCCTCGTCCGCTACCGCTCGGAAGATGGTCGCCGCGATGCCCGGGCGGTCGGGCACGCCCTGGACCGTGATCTTGGCCTCGCCGGTGTCGTGGACGACCCCGGAGATGATCGCTTGCTCCATGCGCTCGTCGGCCTCCCGGACCCATGTCCCCGCCTCGTCGGTGAACGAGGAGCGGACGTGGAGCATCACGCCGCTCCCCCGAGCGTACTCCACCGCCCGTAGCTGGAGGACCCTCGCTCCGGCGGCGGCCATCTCCAGCATCTCCTCGTAGGAGACCGCGTGGAGCTTCCGGGCCTCGGGCACCACCCGGGGATCCGCGGTGAACACCCCGGCCACATCGGTGTAGATCTCGCAAGCCTCGGCGCCGAGGGCGGCCGCCAGGGCCACCGCCGTCGTGTCGGAACCGCCCCGGCCCAGGGTCGTCACGTCGGCAGCGGTGGACACGCCCTGGAACCCGGCCACGATGACCACTGCGCCACGGTCCAGGGCCTCGCGGATCCGGCCCGGCCGGATGTCGGTGATGCGGGCCCGGCCGTGCCGGGTGTCGGTGATGATCCCGGCCTGCGAGCCCGTGTAGCTGGCGGCGGCGAAACCGGCCGCGTTGATGGCGATGGCCAGCAGGGACATGGCGATGCGTTCCCCGGCGGTCAGCAGCAGGTCGAGCTCGCGCGGGTTCGGCATGGGGGTCAGCCGGTGAGCCATCGCGGTCAGCTCGTCGGTGGTTTCGCCCATCGCCGAGACCACCACGACGACCTCATGTCCATCGTTCCGGGCCTGGATCACGCGCTCGCTCACGGCCCGGATCCGGTCGATGTCGGCGACCGAGGTACCGCCGTACTTCTGCACGAGGATCGACATCACATCTCCCGGCGACCCTCCAGGGCCTGGCCCAGGGTGACCTCATCTGCGTACTCGAGGTCGCCGCCAACGGGGAGACCGCTGGCCAGCCGGGTGACCCTGACCCCGAGCGGCTTCAGCAGCCCGGCCACGTACATCGCGGTGGCGTTGCCCTCGAGGTTCGGGTTCGTGGCCAGGATCACCTCGCCGACGCCGTTGCGACCCACCCGGTCCAGGAGCTCCTGGACCCGGAGGTCGTCCGGCCCGATCCCCTGCATCGGGGAGATGGCGCCGCCGAGGACGTGGTACCGGCCCTTGATCGCCCCGGTCCGCTCCAGCGCCGACACATCCTTGGGCTCCTCGACCACGCACACCACCGTGGAGTCACGGGTCGGATCGGCGCAGAATCGGCAGAGCTCTCCCTCGGAGACCCCGAAGCATTCCCGGCAGAACCGGACCCGCTCCTTCGCCTGAACGATGGCTTCGGCCAGCCGCTTGGCGTCTTGGGAGGCCGCTTTGACGATGTGGAACGCTAGCCGTTGAGCCGACTTCGGGCCGATGCCCGGCAGACGGTTCAGCTCGTCGACGAGGTCCTGGATCGGCCCCTCATACACCCCGCCAGCCTATCCCTCGTCGACGACTTCGGCGCCGAACTGCGCCTTGAGGAGCTCCTCCGCGGCTTCCGGGGTGGGGGGCGGCTCGTCGTCCTCGACCAGCACGGTCCCCTCTCGCACGGTGGCGTGCACCTTCGGCGCCACGCCGAACAGCTCGTCGAGGACCTCGATCAGGTCCGAGGACCGCTCCTGGACCTTGGCGGCGCCGACCTCGCGGCCGGGCGGGAACACCAGCTCGAGCTGCTCGCCGTCGAACGAGCCGACCGTGGCCACCTGGGCGCTGGCGAACAGCACCATCTTCCGGCGGGCCTTCAGCGCCTCGAGCACCTCGGGCCACGACCGCCGCAGCATCTCCGCATCCACCGCCTTCGCGGAGGGTGCACGCGCTGAGGAGGCCTCGGGGCCGCCTCGCGGCTCCGGTTCGCGTGTGTGCTGCGGTTCGGCCTCCCTCGACGACGCCGCTTCTGGCTCATCCGCGGGGCTCACAGTCGCCGCTCCGGCGGCCCCGTCGGCCTCTTCTGACCGTGCGGTGGCCCCCTCGACTTCGGCGGGTGGGGCCGAGGTGGCCTCGGAGGGAACACCTCTCGTTCCCGAAGAG
>DASQWG010000105.1:0-3696 GCA_035640375.1 Actinomycetota bacterium | reverse complement strand
GATCGCCGCCCTTCGCCGTGAGGAGCTGGTCCACGGTCAGGATCTGGGGGCGCTCCATGAATCCGTACTGGAGCATCCACGTCTCCGAGTAGAGCTTCGACAGGTAGTTCCGTCCGGTGTCGGGGAAGATCACCACGATGGTGGCCTCCGGCCCGAGCTCGCGGCCGACCTCGAGGGCCGCGAACAGCGCCGTGCCTGAGGAGCCTCCCACCAGGATCCCCTCCTCCCGCGTGATCCGCCGGGCCCACAGGAACGAGTCGCGGTCCGACACGCGGACGTACCGGTCCACCACCGAGGGGTCGAACGTCTCCGGCCAGAAGTCCTCGCCGATCCCCTCGACGAGATACGGCCTGGCCGGCTCGTCGGGGGCGGAGAACAGCGAGCCCTCCGGGTCGGCGCCCACGATCAGAACGTCCGGCTTCCGCTCCTTCAGATATCGGCCGATCCCGGTGATCGTGCCGCCGGTCCCCACGCCGGCGACCAGCGCGTCGATCCTCCCCTCGGTCTGCTCCCAGATCTCCGGGCCGGTGGTCTCGTAGTGCGCGGTCGGGTTCTCCTGGTTGAAGTACTGGTTCGGCTGGAACGCGCCGGGGATCTCCTCGGTGAGGCGGTCGGCCACCTTGTAGTACGACTCGGGCGACTCGGGCGGTACCGCGCTCGGGCAGACGACGACCTCGGCGCCGTACGCGCGGAGCAGCGCCACCTTCTCCTGGCTCATCTTGTCCGGCATCACGAATATGCACCGGTAGCCGCGGATCGCGGCGGCGATGGCCAGCCCGTGGCCGGTGTTCCCCGAGGTCGGCTCGACGATGGTCCCTCCGGGCCGGAGGTGCCCGTTCCGTTCGGCCGCCTCGATCATCCGGAGGCCGATGCGGTCCTTCACGCTGCCGCCGGGGTTCAGCATCTCCAGCTTGGCCAGCACGGTGCCGGGGACGTCGCGGGCTACCCGACCGAGGCGGACCAGGGGCGTGTGGCCCATGGCGTCGAGGAAGGTGTCGAGGACCTCCACGGCGCCTATGGTCGCACCGCTGCGCCGCTCAGACCAGCCGGTAGATGGCCCGGAGGTCGCTGAAGTACACGGCCCCGTCGGGCGCGGCTTCCACGGCCAGCACGGCCCGGGGATGCGAGAGGAGGGTCCGCCGGCCAGTGACCCCGTCCCGATCCGCGTTCAGGTCGAGGGCATGGATCTTCCGGGTGAGGTAGGTGCCGTACAGGAGGTCGCCGTCCACCTCGGCGCCGAGGCCGCAGGCGTTGCAGAACGCCGCGCCGGTGGGGGCGGTGAGCGGGTTGATCCGTACCTTCGGCTGGACCGGCTTCGGGCCGCTCTCGGACGTCCTCGGGCATGCCGAGGAGCCGCCCCACCCGTAGTTGCGGCCCGGGTGCACCAGGTTGATCTCGTCGTCGCAGGTGGGCCCGTTCTCCGTCTGCCACAGCCGACCGGTCTGCGGGTCGAAGGCGAACCCGAAGGAGTTCCGGTGACCGATCGAGAGGGCTCGGCCGTTGGCGAAGGGGTTGTCCGATGGCCGCGAGCCGTCCTCCTCCATCCGGAGCACCTTCCCCGCCGGGTTGCGCACCCGTTGGGACCTCGCCGGGACGCCGGCGTCGCCGGTGACCGCGTACAGCTTGCCGTCGGGGCCGAAATGCAGCACGCCGCCGTCGTGGAAGGTGGTGGCGGCGATCGTGACCAGGACCTTCCGCTCGAGCCCATCGGGACCCTTGCTGAGCCGGACGATCTTGTTCCGTTCGGGCCGCCGCTGGGTGTAGTAAACGAACACCCGCTCCTCGCCGGATTCCCAGCCAGGATCGAGGGCGATGCCCAGGAGGCCCTGTTCGCCGACGCTGGCCACGCCGCGGATCTTGGCCCACCGGGTGTCGGTCCCGGTGGCCAGCACCACTCGCCGGATCTCCCCGGAGAACCGCTCGACGTAGAAGATCTCGTCGCCGGCCGGCGTGAAGGCGAACGCGGTAATCCAGCAGGCCCGAGGTTTCTTGCACCGCAGTACCCGGGCCCGCCCGACGGCGGAGGCCGGCTCCACCGGCTGCACCGCCATCAGTGAGGTCGCCGCCAGCACCAGGGCCAGGGTCCGCCGCATCACGCGGGGTCCAATCGGTAGATCCCTTCCCGGTCGCTGAAGAACGCCTGTCCGTTCGGCCGCCTGGCCACGGTGAGCACCCCCGTGGTGTGGTCGTACAGCACCTGCTCGTCGAGGACGTCATCCCGCTCGGCGTCCAGCGAGAAGTTGTGGATGTCGGTCCCCCCGCCGAAGAACGCCACCAGGAGGTCCCCCTCCACGTCGGCACCGAGGCCGCATCCCGCGCAGAAGGTCACGCCGGTGGGGACGATCGGAGGGGTGTACGACACCTCCGGGAGGATCGGCGACGGCCCCTCGGTGCTGGTCCCGGGGCAGTTCGAGCCGGAACCCCATCCGTAGTTACCGCCGGGGACGATCAGGTTGACCTCGTCCTCGCAGCTCGGCCCGTTCTCGCTCTGCCACAGCCGGCCCGTCAGCGGATCGAAGCCGAGCCCGAACGAGTTCCGGTGACCGAACGACACGGCCAGGCTCCCGGCGAACGGGTTGTCGCCGGGCCGGCTCCCGTTCCGAACCATCCGCAGGACCTTCCCGGCCGGATCGGCGAGGTCCTGGGCCCGGGCCGGCTCGGCCTGCTCCCCGGTGGCCACGTACAGCTTGCCGTCGGGACCGAAGTGGATGGGACCGCCGTTGTGGTTCGTCCCCGTGTTGATGTCGATCGTCAGGAGATGATCGGTGATGAACCCCGGCCGGCCCACTCGCCTCCGCATCCTGACCACCCGGTTCTCGAGCGGATCCTCCGCGGTGAAGAACACGTACACCCACCGGTTCCGCCGCCGCCGCCGCTTGGCCTTCCGACCCTTGGCCTTCCGGTCCCACCTCGGATCGACGGCGATCCCGAGGGCGCCCTGCTCGCTGCCGGAGGCGGGGTCGCCCACGTCGCCCCAGAGCCGGTCCCGACCGGTTCCCAGGGAGACCCGGTGGATCTCGCCGGTGAACCGCTCCAGGTAGAAGAGCTCCCGTCCCTTCCGGGTGAACGTGAAAGCGGCCGGCCAGCAGTCCTCGCCGGCGGGCTGGCACGGCACCACCAGGGTCGCCGCGGCGGCCGCTCGGGACGGGGTGCTGCCGAGGGGCGGCACCGCCAGTAGAAGCAGGGCCGTCAGCGTCGAGGCGGTGGCGCGAGCCATCGATGCGCGGGCCATCGAGGCCGAACTCTACCAGCGGACCGGCTCTCCTCCGAGGAAGGCCGCCACGACCGGGTTGTGACCGGGGCGGTAGGGGACCCGCCGGAACTCGTCGGTGTCCAGGACGATGAAGTCGGCCCGTTTCCCCGGCTCCAGGGATCCCAGGCGGTCGTGGAGGCCGAGGACCCAGGCCGGGTTCGCCGTGGCCGCCACCAGCGCTTCGAGGGGAGCCAGGCCGTACATCGCGCAGCCGACGGCCACGGCCTCGGGCATCGACGCCACCGGCGACGTGCCCGGGTTGCAGTCGGTGGCGACCGCCAACGCGGCGCCCTTCGCCAGCCGCTCGGCCGGCGGTGGCGTGGCCCGGAGCATCAGCGTCGAGGCCGGGAGGAGGACCCCGACCGTCCCGCCGCCGGTCAGGGCGGCCACGCCCTCCTCGCTCACGTGGTTGAGGTGATCGGCGCTCCGGGCGCCGAGGCGGG
>DASQWG010000104.1:0-4299 GCA_035640375.1 Actinomycetota bacterium | reverse complement strand
CAGGTAGCGGATGGTGGCCTTGGTCTCGGCCTTGACCTTTCCCTCACACTCCTCCGAGCCGCACCACCCGGTGAGCATGAAGCCGCCGGGGTCACGGAGGAGCTCGGCCATCTCCCCGAGGTCCTTGGGGCGAAAAGTGTGTCTATCGCGGAACGCCGTGGCGTCCTCCAGGAGCCCCCGCTGGACCATGTCCAGCGCCTCGCGGACGCGGTTCGACAGCTTCGGCAGCGGGACCTCCTCCTTCTCGCCGGTGAGGCGGGGCACGATCGTGGCGCGCTCGGCCTCGAGGTCCCTGGGGCCGAGCTCGATCCGCACCGGCACCCCGCGGAGCTCCCAGTAGTTGAACTTGAATCCGGGGCGGAGGTCGTCGCGATCGTCGATGCGTACCCGGACGTCGACCAGGTCGTCGGCCACCCGGCGACACGCCTCCAGGACCCGGCCTCGCTCGTCGTCGGAACGGGAGATGGGGACCATCACCACCTGGACCGGGGCCAGCGCGGGCGGGAGCCGGAGGCCGGCGTCGTCGCCGTGGGCCATGATGACGCCGCCCACCGCGCGGGTGCTGAGCCCCCACGACGTGGCGTAGGCGAGCTCCTGCTCCCCCTCACGGTTGAGGAACGAGACCCCGTAGGCCCTTGCGAAGTTCTGGCCGAGGTAGTGGGACGTGCATCCCTGGAGGGCCTTGCGGTCCCGCATCAGCGCCTCGAGCGTGTAGGTCTCGACCGCACCCGGGAAACGCTCCGAGGGGGACTTGCGGCCGGTGTGCACGGGCACGGCCATGACCTCCTCGTACGCCTCGCGGTACACCGTATGCAGGATCTTCAGGGATTCCTCGATCGCCTCATCGGCGGTCTCGTGAGCGGTGTGTCCCTCCTGCCACAGGAACTCGGTGGTCCGGAGGAAGAGGCGGGGTCGAAGCTCCCACCGCACCACGTTCGCCCACTGGTTGTAGAGCAGCGGGAGGTCCCGGTACGACTGGACCCACCGGGCGTACGTCTCCCAGATGATCGTCTCCGAGGTCGGCCGAACAACCAACGGCTCGCCGAGCTCCTCACCTCCCGCATGGGTGACCACGGCGACCTCGGGTGCGAACCCCTCGACGTGCTCGGCCTCCCGCTCCAGCAGCCGGTACGGGATGAACAGTGGGAAGTACAGGTTCTGGTGGCCGGTGGCCTTGATCCGGTCGTCGACGGCGCGCTGGATCGCCTCCCAGATGGCGAAGCCGTACGGCCGGATCACCATCGTGCCCCGAGCCAGCGAGGGCTCGGCCAACTCGGCCTGCTTCACCACATCCTGGTACCAGGCGGGGAAATCCTGATCCTGCCGGGGGAGCGCCATGGCGACGAGGATAGCGTGCTAGCGTCCGTCCATGGCCGTGGCGGTCCCTCCCGACGTGCGTCGGTTCGTGATGCTGGGGCGAGACATCGAGGCCGTGATCCAGCGGTGCGGCCTCAACACGTGGGACTGTGTGCTGGTCGACGTCGACGGGACCTGGACCCGGGCCGTGTTCCCCTCGGCCGACGTCGCCGAGGAGGCGTGCCGGGACATGGAGGTGCCCTTCCACCGCGGGTGGGACGATCCGCGGATGGCCCGTCGGATGGGCCGCCGGGACCACTGGGGACAGCCGGGCGGCCAGCGCCGGGCCCTCTAACCGCGCGCTATACTGGCGATTCGGAGACGAGGCTTCACCCGAGTGGGCGGGGGCCCACCTTTTTTTTGGGGGCGATGGACCTGGAGGCGCTGGTGGCGCCGGTGGTGGATGCCGCCGGCCTCGACCTCGTGGACGTCGAGATGCGCCGCGAGGGGCGTCGGCGCGTCCTTCGGGTGACCGTGGACCGAGCGGGCGGCCTCGACCTCGACACGATCGCCCACGTCAGCGAGCGAGTGTCGCGGCGGCTCGACCTCGAGGGGTTCGACCCGGGCCCGTATTCGCTGGAGGTGACCTCGCCGGGCGTGGATCGTCCCCTCCGCCGGCCAGCGGACTTCGCCGGGCGCGTAGGACAGCGCGTTCGCGTCCGGGTCGAAGCCGACCGCGGGAGGGAGACGCTGACCGGAACCCTGAGCGCGGCCGGCGAGGAGTTCGCCACCGTCGCCACGGACTCGGGTGAGCGGGAGGTTCGGTACGAGGACATCACCTCGGCCCACCTGGTGGTGGACTGGGATGCGGAGCTGCGAAAAGCGAAGAGGAGCAAGGAGTGAAGGGCGAGGAGTTGGTCCAGGCGCTCCGAGAGCTGGAGCGCGAGAAGGGGATCTCGTTCGAGACGATCCTGCGCGGCCTCGAGGAGGCCCTGGCTTCCGCCTACAAGTCCGCCATGCACCTGCCGGAGGAGGAGGCCGAGCAGGAGGAGGTTCGGGTCACCCTCGATCCCGCGACCGGAGGCATGCGCGCATTCCTCCAGGAACTCGACGAGGAAGGCAAGGTCACCTCCGAGAAGGAGGTCGAGCTCACCGCGGACTTCACCGGCCGAATCGCCGCCCAGACCGCGAAACAGGTGATCCTCCAGAAGCTGCGGGACGCCGAGCGGGAGATCACCTACGAGGAGTTCGCCGGGCGCGAGGGGGACGTGGTCACCGGGATCGTCCAGCAGGACTCCCACCGATACGCGATCCTCGACCTCGGGAAGGTCGAGGCCCTGCTGCCGTTCCAGGAGAAGACGCCGTCCGAGTCGTACCGGCACGGCGAGCGGCTCAAGGCCTACATCGTCGAAGTCCGGCGAACCAGCAAGGGTCCCCAGATCGTGGTGTCCCGGACCCACCCCGAGCTGCTGAAGAAGCTGTTCGAGATGGAGGTGCCGGAGATCGCCGAGGGCATGGTGGAGATCAAGGCCGTGGCCCGGGAGCCGGGCCATCGGTCGAAGATCGCGGTCGCCTCGAACGAGCCCGGCGTCGATCCGGTGGGCGCCTGCGTGGGCGCCAAGGGATCGCGGGTGCGGATGGTGGTGAACGAGCTCCGCGGCGAGAAGATCGACGTGGTGGAGTGGTCGGACGAACCCTCGCGCTTCGTGGCCAAGGCCCTGGCTCCGGCGTCGGTGAAGGAGGTCCGGATCGACCAGGACACCCAGACCGCGCTGGTCATCGTGCCCGACTATCAGCTGTCGCTGGCCATCGGGAAGGAGGGGCAGAACGCCCGGCTGGCGGCCCGGCTCACCGGATGGCGGATCGACATCAAGAGTGAGTCGCAGGCCACCGAGGAGGCCTCGGCCCCCCGCCGTCCACCTTCGTCCGCAGAAGCCCCGACCCCGGCCTCGCCGGAGGCTTCCGGATCGACTCTGGGGGCCTCAGCCTCACCTTCGGCGACGAGAGGTGTCGCCTCCGGCGAGGCCTCGGCCCCAACCGTCGAGGCGGAGGCGGCACCGGAGGGAACACCTCTTGTGACCGAAGGTGACGCCGACGCCTCCAGGGTCGGGGCCGGGGAACCCTCGGCGGCGCAGGTCGAGGGGCAGAAGCAGGTCGAGGGGCAGAAGCAGTGCAGGGCGGTGTTGGCGAGTGGGGAGCGGTGTTCGAACCCGGCGAAGCCGGGCTCGGAGTACTGCGGGATCCCGGCGCATCAGAAGCAGGCCGAGGGGGCGCCGGGCTGAGCGGGCCCGAGCGGTCCTGCGTGGCCTGTCGGACCCACCGGCCCAAGCGAGCGCTGCTCCGGATCGTCCGTCGACCCGACGGATGGGTCGGGCCCGACCCGACCGGGTCGGCAGCCGGCCGAGGGGCGTACGTGTGTCGGCGGCGGAGCTGCGCGACGGCCGCGCCGCGGGCGCTGGGGCGGGCGCTTCGGGTCAGCCTGCACCGCCGGGATTTGGATACGCTACGGAACAGGATCGAGCAGGAGATCGAACGAGGATGAGGATCCACGAGCTCGCCAAGGAGCTCGGCACGAAGAGCAAGGACCTGGTGGAGGCCCTGGCCCAGATGGGCTACGAGGGCCTGACCGCCTCGTCCAGCGTGCCCGACGAGGCCGTGCCCCGGCTGCGAGCCTCGGGGGGCAAGGCCGTGCCCTCGGGCCGACCCAAGGTCGTCACCGAGGAGCCACTCCCCACGCGTCGCCGGAGGAAGCCGGCCCCCGAGGAGTCAGCGCCCGCGCCGACGGCCGAGGCGCCGGGCGACGGGGAGGCCACCACCGCTGTCGAAGCACCACCGGAGCCGGCGCCCGAGCCGGCCGCCGCCGAGCCGGAGCGCCCGGCGATCCGGGTCCCTCGCGGGATCATCCTGAAGGAGCTGGCCGAGCGGCTCGACGCGCCCCCCACCGACCTCATCAAGAAGATGCTCGAGCTCGGCGAGATGGTGACGATCACCCAGTCGCTGTCC
>DASQWG010000103.1:0-2678 GCA_035640375.1 Actinomycetota bacterium | reverse complement strand
CTCCATGGCCGTCAGCCAGCGCCGGCGCTCCCGTGACGAGAGGTCGAAGAACCCGGCTCCGGCATCTTCCGGTCCGGTCACGTGGGTGACCAGCCCTCCGTCCCCGACCTCGAGAACGAAGGAACCGATGCGGCGCTCCACGCCGGCCAGCAGGCCTCCCATCGCCCCGCCGTAGCTGACCCCCAGGTAGGCGATGCGTTGGCCTGCCACATGCGGCAGGCCGGTGAGCAGGTCGACGGCCCGGCGGAGATCGACGATCAGCTGGATCTGGTTGGCCCGATCCTCAGGGGAGAAGGTGATGCCGGTGAACCTGGCGTCGCTGCCGGGCCGGGCCCACGGCGCGTCGATCATGATCACCGTGGCGCCGAGGCCGGCGATCTCGTACCCGAGTGGCGCCATGTCGTCGTGCGAGCCGGGCAGGCCGTGCTGGAGGACAAGGGCCGGAGCCGACCCCGCGGTCCGGGGGATCATCAGCGATGCGGGGACCCGTCCCCCCATCGGGCTCCGGTAGGTGATCTCGTAGCGGCGGATGTCCCCCACGTGCGCCGCGGGGGCCTCGAGGCCGCGGACGTCCAACGGGAGTCCGGTGTCGTAGTCGAAGACGGCCAGCCCTTCCCGGTACCGCTGATCGGCCAGCGCCGGAGCCGTCGTCAGGAACCGGCTCACCCGGACGGGTGGACCGGGCCCAGCCGGACCCTCCGGCTCAGCACACGCCGTCGCCATCAGGAGGACGGCCAGACATGCGACAGTGCGCGATCGCCGAGACGGAGAAAGGGCGGGGCTCACCGAGGCCGCCACGTGGGCTCGAACTCCAATGCCCCCTCGGTGCGGGTCAGCGCTCGGGCTCGCGTGCCGTCGGCGCGCACCACCCACAGGTCGGCCAGGAGCTGGCCGGTGTCGTCATCCCGCGTCAGGACCACGTAGCGGCCATCCGGGGACCAGTCCCCCTGGAATCCGGGTGAGATCACGCGTGCGGGGACACCGACCCGAGGCGGAACGGCGTGGACGGCTACCTCCCCGTCCGGCGCCACCTTGTCGAACGCGATGAGCCGTCCATCCGGCGACCAGTCCGGCCACCCCGCCCCGTGGCCCATGGCCTGCTGTCCGGTGCCATCGGCGTTCGTGATCCACAGCGCGGCACCGGAACAGTCCGGACAGTAGGACGTGTAGGCCAGGCGCGAGCCGTCCGGTGACCAGGTCGGGTACTCGTCGAGGCCCGGATGGTGAAGCCGAACGACGTTCGACCCATCGGCCTCCATGATGAACAGGTCGCGCTCCTCACCCCGCTGGGAAGAGAACGCGATGCGGCTCCCATCCGGGGACCAGGCGGGGCTGCGATCCTCCGAGGCGGAGCGTGTCAGGTTCACGGGATGAGACCCATCCGCATCCATGACGTAGATCTCGTGGTTGCCATCCCGGTCCGTCCGGAACGCGATCCGGGAACCGTCCGGTGACCATTCCGGCGAGTAGTCGTTGGCCGGGTTCCGGGTGAGGTTGACCGGTTCGCCGGCCGGAAGCTCCATCACGAAGATGTCGGCGTTCCCGTCGTCGAAGTCCCACTGCCCGTCGAGGTCGGCCGCGAAGGCGACCGTTCCCCTCGGCTCTCCGGTGGATGCTGGCCGGGCCCCATCTCCAGACACGCACGAGCAAAGAACGAGGAAGCCGAGTGCTAGGCGGGCTCCCATGCCGGGAAGCCGGCCTCCTCGCCCGGCAGGAGCTCGGTCCGCCCCGTCCCGTCCGGACGGATGGCGCACATCCCGATCACCCCGCTGGATTGGAAGCAATCGAAGGCGATCCATTCGCCGTCCGGCGACCAGGCCGGCTCGCCGCCGTCGGTGAGGAACCGGGGGGGCGATCCCTCGGTTCCCATGACGTGCAGGCCCCCATCTGCGACCAGCCGGGTGGAGGAGAAGACGATCTGTCCGCCTGTCGGAGACCACTGCGGCCAGTTGTCCTGGGCGGGATGATCCGTGAGCCGGACCAGGCCGGAGCCGTCGACGCCGACCATCCAGATGTCGAATCCCTGGTCCTCCACCCTGGTGAAGACGATGCGATCCCCGTCGGGGGACCAGTCCGGGTACTGCGCTTCCCATCCATCCGGCGTGATGCGCCGCGGGTTCGAGCCGTCGGCATCCATCAGATAGAGCCCGAAGTACCGGTCGTCCGGGGCCTTCCCGATGAAGGCGATGCGGTCGCCGCTCGGCGACCAGTCCGGGACCCCTCCGGGGACGCCCGACCGGTCGCTCAGGTTGACCGGGTGGGTCCCATCGGCGTTCACCACCCACACGCCACCCTGCCGGCCATCGACCCTCAGGAGGAGCTTCCTGCCATCCGGCGACCAGTCGGGCTGGTACTCGAACCCCGGGATCCCCTCCGTGATGCGTCGTTCCCCGGCGCCGGAGGTTCGAGCCACGTAGATCCCGTTCGGACGCACGAAGGCGATCCTCCGCTCGGCCAGCGGGGCGGCGCTTGAGCTGCGGGTGGAGGCAGCAGGCCGGCCCGTGCGTGGATCACCGGCCTGCGACGGACCGGATGGCTGACAGGCAGACCCGGCCAGCAGAAGACCGAGCGACCCGATGAGCACTGGAAAGGATCGACGCGACGATACCGGAGACCCAGCCACCCCAGCCTCTACACCTCCCGGCAGGTGGGGGTTCCGAGAGGATCGGACCAACGTG
>DASQWG010000102.1:0-2200 GCA_035640375.1 Actinomycetota bacterium | reverse complement strand
AGCTGCCGGATCTCGAGCGACCGGATGTCCTGCGGATCAACCTGGGGGCCTTCGACCCGATCTCCGGTCGGAGCTACCAGGAGTTCGCCTCGATCGGAGTCAACCGCCACCGCAGCCAAGCGATGGCCGTGGTCCCGGCCCGTGGCGATTACTTCTCCTATTTCCAGCTGGACCGGAGCCGGGTTCCGGTCACCGAGCCGGTCCGGGGGTTCTTCGACGGCCTGGACGCCACGATCGTCGGCCTGGCCGAGGTCCTCGGCGAGCGCGGGGACGCGATCCGGGGCGACCTGGAGGAGGCCTCGGCGCGAGCTCGTGACGCCGTTGACGCCTTCCGCCCCGACCGCCCTCAGGACGCTGGAGCGGCCGTCCTGGACGGCCTGGCCGCCCTCCGCCGGGCCCGGAACGCGCTGAGGGCCGCCGAAGAAGGCCACGCCGTCGATCGTTCGCTGGCCCGGAAGGTCAGGGAGTTCGAGGAGGTCGCCGCGCGCTGTCTGGCGATCGACGTGGAATGCCTGGTCGAGCGGTCCCGCCTGACCCCTGGGGAGACCGCGGTGGTCCGGACCGCTCTCTGGAACGCCGGGGGGTCCCCGGTGGAGGATGTGGAGGTGGATCTCCACGTGCCGGAAGGATGGACCGTCCACCGACTCGGCTCGGACCCCGCGGGGCCGGGACCGGGGCCGGTGATGACGACCTTCCGTGTCGGCGTGCCCGAGCAGGCCGGCCTCTCCTCGCCCTACTGGCTGCGGGAGCCTCGGGAGCCCTACCGGTACCGCTGGCCGGACCAGGGGCCCCTCGGCCTGGCCATGGATCCTCCGCAGGTGACCGCCTCCTGTCGTCTTCGCCTCGGCCCTCACCGGACCTCCTTCGTCAGGCCGGCGGTGCATCGGGAGACGTTCGTGGGCGGCTCTCGGGAGCTCCCGGTCGAGGTGCTTCCACCGGTGGCCCTCCGGCCCCGGGAACGACGCCAGCTGGTCCCGGCCTCGGGCCACGAGGTCCGACTGGAGCTGCAGCTCGCCGCCCGGAGCATGCGGGAGGATGTCACAGGCACACTTCGGGTCGATGTCCCGGAGGGATGGATGGTCACGCCCCTCGAGGCCGAGATCTCGCTGACCCGACGGGGCCAGGTCCAAACGATCCCACTCGAGGTGGTCATCCCGCCCGGGGCCAAACCGGGCGTCTACCACGTTGGCTACCGGGTGGAGTCCGGCGATCGCGATTACGAGGCGGTCCTCCATCCGGTCCGCCTCCGCGCTCCGGGGGTGCCCGGCGTCGCCGACGAGACGAACTGCATCGCCGAGACGTTCGTGACCACGCCGGCGGCCGTGACCGTCCATCTGATCGACGTCGAGTTCATCGGACGCCTCAAGTACGCCTACGTCCGCGGCGCCGACGAGGACATCCTGGCGTCGCTGGAGCACTTCGATCTCGACGTGACGACGCTCGCTCCGGAGGAGCTGAACTACGCGGACCTGGGCCTCTTCGACGCCGTCGTGGTCGGTCCCAACGCCTATGTGACCAGCGACGACGTCAGGCGCAACGCCAGCCGGCTGTTGGACTACGTCGGGCGGGGGGGCACCCTGATCGTCCAGTACCAGGCCTACGGCTACGAGCTTGCGGGGCAGGCCCCGTACCCCTTCCGGTATCGCCAGCCCCACGATCGAGTCACCGTGCCCGATGCGCCCGTCAGGGTTCTGGCCCCGGGGCATCCGCTCTTCACGCTGCCCAATCGCATCGTCCCGGAAGACTTCGACCGGTGGGTCCAGGATCGCGGTCTGTACTTCTTCGGGGAATGGGACAAGCGATACGAGCCGCTGCTGGAGAGCGCGGATCCCGGCCAGGAGGCCCAGCGAGGCGGCCTCCTGGTGACGAGCTACGGCAGAGGGACCTACGTCTACGCCGCCTATTCGTTCTTCAGGCAGATCCCGGAAGGCGTGCCGGGCGCGGTTCGCTTGTTCGCCAACCTGCTCGGGCTGGCCAGGGCGCGCATCCTCGAACGGATGGCGCTGGCCGGCCGCGTGCCGATCCTGTCGTTCCTCGACGCGGACCAGCTCTACGACGTGGTCCGCCTGATGTCGGAGCGGTGGCTGGACCGGGGCGACGTGCTGTGCCGGGAGGGGGACCGCGGCACCGAGCTATATATGGTTCTGGACGGCGAGGTCGATGTCCTCAAGGGCGAGCAGGGGGGCAGGGTCATCCATGT
>DASQWG010000101.1:0-2092 GCA_035640375.1 Actinomycetota bacterium | reverse complement strand
CGACTCACTCCCCCGCGATCGCTTCGGCCCCCGATGCGTCCGCCCGGGTCGACCCGCCCCGGGGATCGCGAGGTCGGTGGACTGGTTGGATTCCGCCGGGCCGACCCGGCGGACGGGCGAAGGTGGTCAGAGCCCCCCGCCCGCGAGGGACGGCCCTAGCAGCCAGCCACCTCGGGGGTCGCACGTCTATCTGACAACGGACCACCTCCTTTCTCCCGTGGCCCACATCTTCGGGGGAGGCGGGCCGATGCGCAAGCACCGAGGGGTTACGGTTCGGTGAACCGGTCAGCGCACCAGCCGGGAGAGCCGGCGATCAGCCAATACCTTGCCGCCGGTCTGACACCGAGGGCAGTAGGTGACCTCGTGGGACTCGTACGACACCCGGCGGAGGTCGTCGCCGCATCGCGGGCAGGCCTTGCCGTAGCGGCCGTGGACCGCGAAGTGATCGCCGAGCTTCGTCGGGAGGCCGCCCCGACGTCGCCGCTCGACCTCCAGCGCTTCGTCGAGGACCGCCGTGATCGCGTCGAGGAGCACCTCGCGGTTCGCCGGGTCGAGCGACGCCAACGTGGCGTACGGCGAGAGCCGGGCCCGGTGGAGGATGTCGTCGGCGTAGCCGCGTCCGATCCCTGCCGCGGTCCGCTGGTCCCGGAGAATCGTGTGGACCCGTCGGGAGTCATCGCCGCGGAGGATCAGCTCCGCGAACGCCGCGGCATCCGGCTCCGGACCCAGCCGCTCCAGCGGTCCCTCCTGCCCCGGCGGCAGTACCCACCACCCCGCCCGCCGTTCGGTCCCGAACTCCTTCACCAGCATCGCCGGCCGTCCCTCGAACCGCATCCGGACCACCGCGCCCTTCGGCCGGGTGGCTTTGGGCGGATCCTCCACGACGACGCGGCCGCCCTGGGATAGATGGAGCAGTAGCCGCGGGCCCCCGAACCGAAGGACCAGGTACTTGCCGCGCCGCCCCACACCCTCCAGGCGCCGGCCGATCAGCGTCTCGGGCGCGGGATCGTACGTCTTGAGGGCCGAGAACTGGATCGGGTCGATGCCGGCCAACGTCCCGCCGGCGAGCAGCTCATCGAGGCGCTCGGCCAGGGCCTGCATCTCGGGAAGCTCCGGCACGGATCAATCCCCGGTCAGGGCGTGCAGGTCTGCCAGCACCTCGTCGGGATGCGCGTCTACGTTGGTGACGCGATAGGCCTTCCGGATCACGCCCTCGGGATCGATCAGGTACGTCCGCCGCTTCGGCGAACGGGCGCCGCGTTCTTGGGGCGCCCGCTTCGTCTCGTACGCCTCGCCGACCGTCCGATCCTCGTCGGACAGGAGCCGGAACGGGAAGGCGAAGCGCTCGGCGAACCTCCGGTTCGCCTCGGGCGGGTCGAACGAGATCCCGAGGACATCGGCGCCGGCCTCCTCGTACGCGGGGGCTCGATCACGGAACCCCTGGCCCTCCGCCCGTCACCCGGGGGTGTCAGCCCGGACGTACCACCACAGGACCACCCATCGGCCCCGGAGGTCCTCGAGGGCCACGGGGTTTCCGTGCTGATCCGGAAGTGTGAACAGGGGTGCCGGGGTGCCCTCGGCGAGCATGCGACGAGTGTACCGGGCGCCTGCGCTAGCCTGGGGTCGTGCTCGAGGTCACCGAGTGGGCCACGGACATCCTCGGCCGGGCCCAGGCTGCGGCCCGGCGGTTCAACCCCAACGCCCGGATTCGGCTGACGCGGGTGGACGACCGCGTCCAGGCGGTCCTGGCCGAGGGGGCACTGCCTGGTGATCAGGAGGTAGAGATCGGCGACATGACCTTGCTGGTCGAGGATGGGCTCGAAGGACTCCTCGACGTGGAGGAGCCGCACGATCGCCTGGTGCTCCGCCCCGCGGGGTCGACCCCGAACCCGCGCGGCGAGCACGGCTGACCGTCCCACTGTTTCGAAAATTTCTCGACCGGCCTGAGCTCTTCATCGGCCTTTCCCCGCATTTGGGCGCCCACCTCGGGCTTGGCTGCGCTCCGCAGGCTGCGTAGGATGCTCCGCCGTGGGAGGGAGCCCCAGGCGTGCGCTGGCGTCGGCATTTGCGCTCGTAGTCGCGGCTTCCGGCT
>DASQWG010000100.1:0-2295 GCA_035640375.1 Actinomycetota bacterium | reverse complement strand
TCGATCTCACCGGCCGCGATGCCCTGGTTGGCAGGCCCGATCACGTCGGCCGCATCGATCGTTCCGGTGACGGTGCCGCCCGTGGCCGGGCACGCGGGCTTGTCGCCTCCGCCGCACAGGAAGGCGCTGACGCCACCATTCACCGCGGGTTGCCCGAAGTGGATGTGGGCGGCGAACGCGTTCTGGATGTTCGAGTACGTGAGGGTGTACTCGATCGTCGGGCCCGACGGGTCGATCTTGGCCTCGAAGCTGCCGGAGGCGTCGGTGGACACGGCCGGGACCTCCTCGTACCCGGTCAATTCGGCCTTGAAGCTGCCGCCCGGGACGGCCGCGCTCGGGACCACGAGCAGCCCGATCGCCGCCAGGACCACGACGGCGCCGAGCAGGACGCGTGCTCGCATGGGACTTCCTCCTTTCGATCGACAGATCTCCGGTGGGAATTCGTCGCCACCTTGGCTGGGGTTCGCCCCGGTTCAGCGGCCCCGGAAGCGGGGCTCTCGCTTCTCGGCGAAGGCCATGACCCCCTCGAGGTGGTCATCGGTCTGGCCCATCCGGGCCTGCGCCTCGGCCTCGGCCTCGAGCGCCGCCTCCAGGTCGAGCCCGGTGGCCCCGCGCAGGAGGGCCTTGGTCTCGGCGATCGCCGCGGTGGGCATGGCTGCCAGGCGGGCGGCGAGCTCGAAGGTCTCCTTCTCCAGCGCGTCCTCGGGGACCACCCGGTTGACCAGTCCGATGTCCAGGGCCGTGTCGGCGTCGATGACCTCTCCGGTGATCGAGAGCTCGAGGGCGCGGGCGTGGCCGATGATCCGGGGAAGCAGCCACGTCCCACCTGAGTCTGGGATCAGCCCGATCTTGACGAAGGCCTGGGTGAACCGGGCCTCCTCGGCCGCGATCCGGATGTCGCACGCGGCCGCCAGCGACACGCCGGCCCCGGCCGCCACCCCGTTCACCGCGGCGATGACCGGCTTGGGGGTGGAGACCACGGCCGGGATCAGCCGATGGTACGACTCCTCGAGATGCTTCCGGATGTCGGGACGGTCCCCGGCGCGATACGCCGACTCGAACTCGGTGAGGTCCTGGCCGGCGCAGAAGCCGCGCCCCGCGCCCGTGACCACGATGGCGCGGGCCTCGTGGTCGTCCCGGGCCGAGGTGAACACCTCGAGCAGCTCGTCGGACATCACCCCGGTCATCGCGTTGAGCTTGTCGGGTCGGTTCAGCGTGACCGTGACGACGCCGTCGTCCCGGCTCACGTCGATCTGTTCGTAGGCCATCGATTCCTCCTCAGCCGAACTGCCCGGATCGGATGTATCGCTGGATTACGGTCCCTCGCCCCACGCGCCCGGCCGGCCCGACGACCTCGACCTCGGATTCGCACTCCCGCTCGTCGATGCGGGTCGCCTTGGCCACCACCCGGAGCCGTTCCCCGACCCGGGCCGGGCGCTCGTGCACCACCGAGACCGCGTAGCCGGTCCCGTCCTCGCCGTCGCGGAGGTGGGGCTCGATCAGGAGGCGCGACGCCTCCTCGACGTGCTTGACCATCCACACCGTGGAGTACACGGGATGGATGCGGCGTCCCAGGATGTCGACCAGCATGTCCTCGGTCACCGTCACCTCCAGGGCGGCTTCCTCGCCGACCGCCGGTCGCTCCCGAGCCACGGCGGGGATTCTCGCACAGCCGCTCACGTACGCTTGGGGGTGCATGGCCACGGTCACCGAGCGGCTGGAGCGAGCGATCGAGCGCGAGGCGCCGTCCTGGGGCGTCCGACCGACGGCGCCCGAGGTTCGCCGGCTGTCGAACCTCGACTTCGCCATCCTGTGGGGGGACCTCGGCATCGGCCTGCTGGTGCTGGTCACCGGGGCGCTCCTGGTCCCGGCGCTCGGCCTCCCCCAGGCGCTCCTGGCGATCGCCATCGGGTCGCTGATCGGATGCGTCCCGCTGGCGCTGGTGGGACGGGCCGGGGCCCGCGAGGGTGTGCCGGGCATGGTCCTGCTCCGGCCGACCCTGGGGACGCGGGGCTCGTACCTTCCGACGATCCTGAACGTGGCCCAGCTGGTCGGGTGGACGGCGTTCGAGTTATGGGCCATGGCCCTGGTGGCCTCGCGCATCACCGGCCCGGTCTTCGGCGTCGACGGCTTCACGTTCTGGCTCGTCGCGGCGGCCCTGGTATGCCTGGCGCTCTCGCTGGGCGGGCCGGTCCTGGTGGTGCGTCGATGGATGGCTCGGTTCGGTGTGTGGGTGGTCGCCGCGGTGGCGGCATGGGTCACGGTCCGGGTGCTCACCACGGCCGACCTCGGGGC
>DASQWG010000099.1:0-2408 GCA_035640375.1 Actinomycetota bacterium | reverse complement strand
TCGGATCCAGCGGCCCGGCGGCCCGGAGCAGGGCCACCGCCTCGCCGAGCACGATGAGGACGCCGGAGGCGGCGGCGCCGTGCCACAGGGCGGCGCGGGCGCCGCCACGGCTCACGACAGGGCGGCCTCGACGAGCTCGGCGACCTCGGTGGGGTTGCGGCCGACGCGTACGCCGACCGCCTCGAATGCCTCGGCCTTGGCCTGCGCGGTGCCCTTCGAGCCGGTGATGATGGCTCCGGCGTGCCCCATCCGCTTCCCCGGCGGGGCCGTGAACCCGGCCACGTACGCCACCACGGGCTTCGTCACGCGCTCCGCGATGTACTCGGCGGCGCGCTCCTCGTCGGACCCCCCGATCTCGCCGATCAGGACCACGGCCTGGGTCTGCGGGTCGGCCTCGAAGCGAGCCAGGGCATCGACGAAGCCGGTCCCGATGATGGGGTCGCCCCCGATGCCGATGCACGTCGACTGCCCGATCCCCCGCTGGGTGAGCTCGTTCATGATCTGGTAGGTGAGCGTGCCGGACCTCGACACGAGGCCCACGCCACCCTCCATCGTGATCTCGCCAGGGATGATGCCGAGGTTGGCCTTCCCCGGAGAGATCAACCCGGGGCAGTTGGGCCCGATCAAGACGTGCTCCCTGCCCCGCAGGTAGTTGGCCACGCGGGCCATGTCCAGGACCGGGATGCCTTCGGTGATGCACACGATCAGGGAGACGCCGGCGTCGGCGGCCTCGAGGATGGCGTCAGCGGCGAACCTCGCCGGGACGAACGTAATCGCGGCGGTCGCCCCGGTGGCAGCGACGGCCTCGGCCACCGTGTCGAACACCGGGATGCCCTCGACGTCCTCGCCGGCCTTGCCGGGGGTGACACCGGCGACCATCCTGGTGCCGTAGTCCCGGTTCCGGAGCGTGTGGAACCGCCCCTCCTTCCCCGTGATCCCCTGTACCACCACCGAACTCTCAGCGTCGAGGAGGACCGCCATCAGGCCGCGGCCTCCACGGCCAGGCGGGCCGCCTCGAGCATCGTGGCGGCGGGGACGATCCGAGGATGCTCCGCCTCGGCCAGGATCCTCCGGCCCTCCTCGGCGTTGGTCCCGTCGAGGCGAACCACGATCGGGACCGTGGCCTCCACCCGCTCCAGCGCCTCGAGGATCCCCCTGGCCACCAGGTCGCACCGGGTGATCCCGCCGAAGATGTTCACCAGCACCGACCGCACGGCCGGGTCGGACAGAATCACCTCCAGGGAAGCGGCCATGACGTCGGCACCCGCGCCGCCGCCCACGTCGAGGAAGTTCGCGGCGGCGCCGCCCGCCTGCTGAACGACGTCCAGCGTCGACATGACGAGGCCGGCGCCGTTCCCGATGATGCCGACCTGCCCTTCCAGCTTGACGTACTGGAGGCCGAGCTCCCGGGCTCGCGCCTCGGTGGGGTCGACCGGGAAGGCCGAGGCGTAGGCCGCGAGGTCAGGGTGGCGGGAGAGCGCGTTGTCGTCGATCGTGACCTTCGCGTCCAGCGGCACCACCCGCCTTTCCTTCAGCACGGCCAACGGGTTCACCTCGACGAGCGTGGCGTCGTTCGTGATCAGCACGTCGTACAGGCGCTCCAGCAAGGCGCCAGCGCCCTCCCGAGCCTCCTCGGGGAACCCCCCGACCAGGCGACGGACGTGGAACGGCTTGAGCCCGAGGAGCGGGTCGATGGCGGCGCGTCGGATCGCCTCGGGACGGGTGGCGGCGACCTCCTCGATATCGATGCCTCCCTCGCTCGAGGTCATGGCCACGTAACGCTGCTCCGCGCGATCGAGGATCACGGCCACGTACAGCTCGCGCTCGATGTCGACCATCCGCTCCAGCAGGACCCGGGTGACCGCCATCCCGTTGAAGCCGTCCTCGAACATCTTCCGGGCGGCCCGCTCCGCTTCGGCCGGCGTTTTCGCCAGCACGATGCCGCCGCCCTTGCCCCGGCCGCCCGCCTGCACCTGCACCTTCACGGCCACCGGCCCGAGACGGCCCGCGACCTCGCGTGCCTCGGCGGCGCTCTGGGCCACCTCGCGCGGGATCAGCTTGATCCCGTGCCGCTCGAACAACTCCTTGCCCTGGTACTCGAGGAGGTCCATCGGCTAGGAGGCCGCCTTGGCACCGGGGAGCCGCGTTCGCAGCCATTCGATGATCGCCGAGGTCGGCGTGCCGGGCGTGAAGATCCGCTCGATCCCCGCTTCCTCCAGCGGCTCGAGGTCCTCCTTGGGGATGATCCCGCCGCCGAACACCACGACGTCGTCGGCCCCACGCTCGCGGAGGAGCCGGACCACCCGGGGAAACAGCGTCATGTGCGCGCCGGAGTGGATCGAGAGGCCGACGGCATCCGCATCCTCTTGGACGGCGGTTTCGGCGATCTGCTCGGGGGTCTGGTGGAG
>DASQWG010000098.1:0-5206 GCA_035640375.1 Actinomycetota bacterium | reverse complement strand
GCGGATCATCATCAGGTGGAAGCTCGCGCTCGCCGGCGACGAGGAGGCGGCCAGCCCTCCGACCGTCAGCGAGACGACCAGGAGCAGGCGGGTGATTGTCCGTGGCATGGGCTCCCTCCCTCCATCGAGCTCTCTCGGTGGGATTCGATGCCCGGCACTCGGGGGTTCGCCTACTGCGTCGCCGCGGCCAGGGCCTTGTCGAGAAGGCCCAGGCCCTCCTCGACGAGGTCGTCGGCGATCGTCAGCGGTGGAAGCAGCCGGACCACGTTGTCGTAGGTCCCGGCCTTCAGCGCGATCAGGCCCTGCCGGTAGCACTCCTCGATCGTGCGGGCCGCTGCATCCTTGGCCGGGCGCTTCGTCTCCCGGTCCTCCACGAGCTCCATGGCCACCATCGCCCCGAGCCCACGGACGTCGCCGACCACCTCGTGACGGTCCTGCAGCTCACGGAGGCCGGCCGTGAGGGTCGCCCCGATCCGTTCG
Source organism: Actinomycetota bacterium (assembly GCA_035640375.1). Taxonomy (GTDB): domain Bacteria; phylum Actinomycetota; class UBA4738; order UBA4738; family CALAEC01; genus CALAEC01. The sequence continues at coordinate 4,726 of DASQWG010000098.1, read as the reverse complement.
GCCCGCTCGAGTAGCCCCTCGCGTTCGATCGTGGACAGCACCTCCAGGGCGCCGGCCGCGGCGACCGGGTTCCCGCCGAAGGTTCCCCCGAGGCCGCCCACGTGGACCGCGTCCATGATTTCGGCCCGCGCCGTGATCCCACCGATCGGGAGGCCGCCGCCGAGCGCCTTCGCGGTCGTCACGATGTCCGGCACCAGCCCGAAGTGCTCCGACCCGAACCACCGGCCGGTCCGCCCGAAGCCGGTCTGGACCTCGTCAGCCACGAACAGGATCCCCCGGTCGCGGCAGTATTCGGCCAGCCGGGGGAGGAACTCCGGCGCCGGGACCACGAAGCCTCCCTCGCCCTGGACCGGTTCGGCGATCACACAGGCGACGGCCGCCGGCCCGATGTGCCGCTCGATCTCGTCGATGACGAGGTCGGCGCAGGACGGCCCGCAGGACTCCGGCGGCTGGCCGGTGGGGCACCGGTACGGATAGGAGAACGGCAGCCGGTACACCTCGGGGGCGAACGGCCCGAACCCGAGCTTGTAGGGCATGACCTTCCCGGTGAGCGTCATGGCCAGCAGCGTGCGGCCGTGGAAGGCGTGGTCGAACGTGACCACGGCCGAGCGGCCGGTGAACGAGCGGGCCAGCTTCACCGCGTTCTCAACGGCTTCGGCTCCCGAGCTCACCAGCATCGTCCGCTTCTCGTGGTCGCCGGGGGTCAGCTCATTGAGCCGCTCGGCCAGCGCCACGTAGGGCTCGCTCATCGTCACGTGGAAGCACGTGTGGGTGTAGGCCCCGGCCTGCTCGCGGATCGCCTCGACCACCGCGGGGTGGGTATTGCCGACGTTCATTACGGCCAGCCCCGCGCCGAAGTCGATCAGCCGGTTCCCGTCGACGTCCTCGACGATGGCGCCCGAGGCGCGTTCCACGAAAACCGGCACCGTGTTGAACACGGCCTTCGGGACCGCGGCCTGGCGACGGGCCAGCAACTCGCGTGAGCGAGGTCCTGGGATGTCGGTGACGAGCCGTCGCTCCTGGGGCAACGCCATGGGCCTCAGTTTCCCGGAGGCCCTGGAAACGCAGCGTCGCGGGTGGTCGAAAGGGCTCGGGGGCGTTTGTACGGTCCGGCCTACGGAGGCCCCGGCCGGGCGCCCTCCGCGTTCCGGTTGTACGGAACGTACAATCCCGCCGTGACGGTTCGGATCGAGGAGATCCTCAGGATCCCCGGGCTGGCCCTGAAGCTCGCGGGCGGCGAGGCAGGAGCCTCGAGGCCGGTCCGCTGGGTCCACGTCAGCGAGCTCGAGGACCCCACGCCGTGGCTCCGGGGCGGCGAGCTCCTCCTGACCACCGGGATGGGGCTGGGCAAGACCCCGGCCCGGCAGCGAGCCTATGTGGAGCGGCTGGCCGCGGCGGGGCTGGCCGGGCTGGGGTTCGGCGTCGGCTTCTCGTACGCCAAGGTGCCCAAGGCCGTAGCCGTCGCCGCCGATCGGCTCGACTTCCCCGCGTTCGAGGTTCCGTACCCGGTGCCGTTCATCGCCATCACCGAGGCCGTGTTCACCCGGATCGCCAGCGAGCAGGTCGAGGTGCTGCAGCGGTCGATGGAGGCCCAGCAGGCCCTGACCCGCGCCGTCCTCGAGGGCACCGGGGTCCGCGGGGTGGTTTCGGCCCTGGCCGAGGCGATCGGAGGGTGGGCCGTGGCGCTCGATCTGCACGGGCTGGCCCTCGCCGGCTCGCCCCGCTCGGCGGCCGCTCGAGCGCCTCGGCTGTGGGACGAGCTCCGCGGCTCCCGACCGCCGGAGCCGGGGTACAGCGTGTCGATGGTCGATCGAGGCGATCACGTGACGGTGCAGCCGGTCGGTCCGCGTGGCCGGGTGGAAGCCTTCCTGGCCATCGGCAAGCGCGAGGCGCTCAGTCAGTTCGACCGCATCGTGGCCGGGCATGCCCTGTCGCTCCTGGCCATCGAGCTCGACAAGTCGCGGGCGGTGGCCGAGGCCGAACGCCGGCTCCGGGGGGACTTCCTCGATGCGCTGGTTGCCGGGGGCCTGTCCGCGAGGGAAGCCAGCCGGGGTCTGCGGCGGTTCGGCCTCGAGTCGGACGGACAGATCGAGGTGGTGGCGATGGAGTCCGGGTTGCCCGTGGAGAACCTCACCTGGGCGGTGGAGGACGTGCTGTCCCGCCGCGACGATGGGTTCCTGACCGCCCCTCGGGACGACGTGCTGTACGTCCTCCTCCGGCCGAACGGAGACGGGGCCGTGGGGGAGCTGCGCGACGAGGTGGCGTCACGGCTCGGGGTCGAGGTCGTGGCCGGGGCCGGCAGCCCCGTGGCCCCCGCCGAGACCGGACGGAGCCTCCGGGAGGCCCGCTACGCCCTTCAGGTCTGCCACGTCGAGGGCCGGGCCGTGGCTGACTTCCGAACCCTGGGGACGTACCGGCTCCTCCTCACGCTCCAGGAGCCCGACGCCCTCCGGGCGTTCGCTGACTCCGTCCTGGCCCCGCTCGACCGGTACGACCAGGAGCACGGTGGTGAGCTGATCGCCTCGCTCCGAGCGTTCCTCGACCACAACGCCCGGTGGGAGGCCGCCGCGGCCGAGCTGTTCGTCCACCGCCACACGCTCCGGTACCGGATGCGCAAGCTCGAGGAGCTCACCGGCCGTGACCTCTCCACCCCGCACGACCGGATGGAGTTCTGGCTGGCCATCCGGGCCAGGGATCTCCTGGCGCACCCGGCCGACTGACCGGCACGGTTGTCCGGACCGTACAGGGGGGCCGAAGGCCTTGGCCCCGGCGTCGAGGCGCCGACCGCAGGCCCGGCGGTAGGCTAGGACGTCGGAGCCGAGGAGACGGGAGACGACGATGGCGCAGACCATGACGCGCAAGCAGATGTTCATCGGCGGTGAGTGGACCGACGGGGCCGCGGACGAGGGCCTCCCGGTGGTCAACCCCTCGTCCGGCGACACGATCGCCGAGATCCCGAGGGGGACCGAAGAGGACGTCGACCGGGCCGTCAGGACCGCGCAGAAGGCGTTCGACGAGACCTGGTTCGACAGCACCCCCGGCGAGCGCAGCGCCCTGCTGCTGAAGCTGGCCGACGTGATTGAAGGGCACGCCGAGGAGCTCGGGCGCTTGGAGTCGGAGAACGTCGGCAAGCCGTCCTCGTGGGTGGTCTCGGACGAGATCATGGTGATCGCCGAGCAGGTCCGGTTCTTCGCCGGCGCGGCCCGGGTCATCGGGGGCCTGTCCACCGGCGAGTACTACAAGGAGGACACCACCCTCTACACGTCCTGGCTCCGGCGGGAGCCGATCGGGGTGGTCGGCCTGATCGCCCCCTGGAACTACCCGCTGTACATGGCCATGTGGAAGTTCGCCCCGGCCCTGGCCGCCGGCAACACGGTGGTGATCAAGCCGTCGGAGTGGACGCCGCTCACGCTCCTTCGGATGACCGAGCTGGCCGCGGACGTCTTCCCTCCCGGCGTGTTCAACGTGGTGCTCGGCGACGGCGTGCCCACGGGCCAGGCCATGGTCCGCCACCCCGGCGTGGGCATGGTCTCGCTGACCGGCGAGGTGACCACGGGCAAGGAGGTGGCCCGCGAGGCCGCGGCCACGCTGAAGCGGGTGCACCTCGAGCTCGGCGGGAAGGCCCCGGTGGTCGTCTTCGACGACGCCAACCTGGAGTCGTCGGTCGAGTGGATCAAGACGGCCGGCTTCTTCAACTCGGGGCAGGACTGCACCGCGGCCACCCGGGTCCTGGCTGGCGGCGGGGTGTACGACAACCTGCTCTCCGAGCTGGTCCCGGCCGTCGAGTCGCTGAAGGTCGGCGACCCCGCCAAGGAGGACACCGAGATGGGTCCGGTGGTCTCCAGCGAGCAGCTCGAGCGGGTCACCGGCTTCGTTGATCGGGCCCGCGACGCCGGCGCCAAGGTTCTGACCGGCGGCGAGCGCATCGACGGTCCCGGCTTCTTCTACCGGCCGAGCGTGATCACCGACATCGACCAGACCTCGGAGATCATCCAGCGCGAGGTGTTCGGCCCGGTGGTCACGGTCCAGCGGTTCGAGGGCGACGACCAGGCCATCGCCTGGGCCAACGACGTCGACTACGGGCTGTCGGCGTCGGTGTGGACCCGGGACATCGGCCGGGCCCTCAACGCGTCGAGGAAGCTCCGGTTCGGCACCGTGTGGATCAACACCCACATCCCGCTCACGCCCGAGATGCCCCACGGCGGCTTCAAGCAGTCGGGGTACGGGAAGGACATGAGCGTCTACGGGATCGAGCACTACACCGAGCTGAAGCACGTGATGGCTCCGATCGACTGACGATGGCCGAGGTCACGCCGTACGTCGTCGCCGGCCAGCGCCGGACCGGGGACCAGCCGTTCGAGGTGACGAGCCCGTTCGACGGCTCCCTCGTTGCCCGGGTGGGCACGCCCACCGAGCGCGACCTCGAGGAGGCCATCGCCGCGGCGGCCCGCACGTTCGAGGACGAGTCCCGGCTGCTGCCGACCCACGCCCGGGCCGAGGCGCTGCTGCATATCTCCCGGCGGATCGGGGAGCGGGTCGAGGAGGTCGCGGAGCTGATCGCCCGGGAGGGCGGCAAGCCCCTCAGGTGGGCCAGGGTGGAGGCCGGCCGGGCCACCTCGACGTTCCGGTGGGCGGCCGAGACGATCCGGGCCATGGACGGCGAGGCCCTGCGGCTCGACACCGACCCCGCCCTGGGGAGCCGCCTCGGGCTGGTCCGCCGGTTCGC
>DASQWG010000097.1:0-3720 GCA_035640375.1 Actinomycetota bacterium | reverse complement strand
GTGGTGGCCCTCGGTCTCCTCACCGCGATCAACGTCCGGCAGGAGGTCGGTCCCAGCGAGGGCGGGGAGGGGTCGCCCGCCATGACCGCCCCGCAACCGGCGACCTCGGCCCCGGCCCCGCCGTCCCCCTCGCCCGCGGCGGAAGCGCCTCGGGGGATCCGGCTGGTTCTGCGGATCACCGATCTCCCCTCGTGGGTCCAGGTTCTCAGTGACGAGGAGGTCCTCCTGGAGGAGACGTTGGCCCCCGGCTCGGTCCGCCGGTTCCGGGCCTCCCGCCGGTTCGAGCTCGTGCTCGGGAATGCCGGTGCGGTCCAGTTAGAGGCCAACGGCGAGGTGCTGGAGGTCCCGGCCGGGCCGGGTGAGGTCTACGCGGGGATGGTGGTGCTGCGCGACGACGGGGTCGTGCTGCGTCCGTCCGAGTGATCCCAGCGCGGCGAGCCGCCCCACCGGGGGCGGACGGTCGGCGGCAGCCCGGTAGATTGGCCGCATGCGGATCTGCCTCATGGTGGAGGGGCAGGAGGACGTCACCTGGGAGCAATGGGTGGCGCTGGCCCGAGCGTGCGAGGAGCACGGCTTGGAGGGCCTGTTCCGATCTGACCACTACCTCTCGGTGTTCACCGATCCCGCCCGCGGCTCGCTGGACGCCTGGGCCACGCTGGCCGGGCTCGCCGCGATCACCGACCGGATCCGCCTGGGCACGCTGGTCTCGCCGGTCACCTTTCGCCATCCCTCGGTCCTGGCGAAGCAGGTCGTGACCGTGGACCACATCTCCGGCGGCCGGGTGGAGCTCGGCCTCGGCGCCGGGTGGCACGTGCCGGAGCATCGGGCCTACGGGTTCGGCTACCCCGAGGACCGCGACCGGATGGACCTGCTCGCGGAGCAGCTCGAGATCATTCACCGCTCCTGGAGCGAGGCCCCGCTGACGTTCCACGGCACCCGCTACCGCCTGGAGGAGCTCCACGCCCTCCCGCGGCCCGTGCAGGACCCGCACCCGCCGCTGATCGTCGGTGGACACGGGGGCCGGCGGAGCACCGCGCTGGCCGCCCGGTGGGCCGACGAATACAACACGCTGTCCGCCACGCCCGCGGAGTGCGCCCAGGTGCGGCGGCGGGTGGCCGAGGCCTGGGAGGCCGAGGGCCGCGACCCGGCCACCTTGCGGTTCTCCATGATGACCGGGGCGGTGGTGGCCGAAAGCCGCGCCGAGCTCCTGGAGCGGGCCCGGGCGGTCATGGAGGTCACCCGGGAGACGGGAGAGCCCGACGCGTTCCTCCGAGAGCGCGCCGACACTTGGGTCGTCGGCACGGTGGATGAGGCCCGGCAGCGCCTCGACGAGCTCGAGGCGGCCGGGGTTGACCGGGTCATGCTCCAGCACCTGGCCACGCACGACCCGGCGATGGTGGCAGTGCTGGGCCAGCTGGGCTAGTCCCAGAGGGTGACGATCAGCGCCACCCCGACCAGGCCCACCAGGTGGTACCCGCCGGAGATGGCGAAGTACGCCCCAGGCTGGGGGCGGTTGCTGAAGGCCGCGTCGAGGAGCGCCAGCGCCAAAGCGTAGCCAACCCCCACCACCAGACCGAGCACGATCGCGTCTCCCACGGTGGAGGACCCGGTCGACGCCGCGATCATGGCCGTGGCCAGCGTGCTCAGGAAGCAGGTGATCAGGGGGATGATGTAGAACGCGGCTCCGGGACGCTGACCCTCGGGCACGGTGATCCCGCTGGCCCGCTGCCACGCTTTCCCGAATACCGCCTGGGCGTACCAGAGGCCTCCCAGGGCGAAGTAGGCCACCGCGGCCACGATCACGGCCAGCCAGTTCAGATCGCCGAGCACGTCGAACGACATACCGAGCCTCCCCTCGTCCGATCCGGCCGAACGGTACCCTCGACTGCCGAGGGGAGCAAGCCGACCCCTCAATCCTGAGCCGGAAGCTTGCTCTGCTGGTCGATTCCGCTCTCCGCCGTTCGTCGATAGAGTGAGGGCGGCGAGCGGCGCCGCCGGAGACGGGGGAGGATCGATGAAGTACGCGCTGCTGATCTACACGCCGGAGCAGAGCCGCGAGCAGGCCCCCGCGGAGGTGGTCGAGCGGATGTACGAGGCGTACGCTCGGTTCGGCCGGGAGTTCGGGGATCGCGTGCAGGCGGGCGAGGAGCTGCAGCCGACGGCCACCGCGACCACCGTCCGGCTCCAGGGCGGGCCAGACGGCGATGTGGTCACCACCGACGGCCCGTTCGCCGAGACGAAGGAGCAGCTGGCCGGCTTCTACGTGATCGAGGCCGGCGACCTCGACGAGGCCATCCAGATCGCGGCCAAGGTGCCCAGCGCGGCCTTCGGCTCGATCGAGGTCCGCCCGGTGGCCGCCGGCCCCGAGAGTCGGTAGATGTCGAATCCGGCGGGCCCCGTTCGTCGTACAGGTGAACGGCGGCGAGGAGCGCCGCCCGGCGGGAAGGAGGCAGGATGAAGTACGCGCTTCTGATCTACGGGGACGAGAGCGCCTTCGCGGACGCGCCCCAAGAGGCCATCGAGGCCTCGATGGCCGAGTGGTGGGACTACGAGGGCCAGCTCCAGAAGGCCGGCGGCGTCAAGCTCGCCGGCGAGGCCCTCCAGCCGACCGCCACCGGCAAGTCGGTCACGACCAAGGTCGGGAAGCCGTCCATCAGCGATGGGCCCTTCGCCGAGACGAAGGAGCAGCTGGGTGGGTTCTACCTGCTGGACGTGAAGGATGAGGACGAGGCCATCGAGTGGGCGCTGAGGTGCCCGGGCGCGAAGACCGGCACGATCGAGGTTCGTCCGATCCAGGAGTTCGAGCAACCGCAGTAGCCGGCGGGGTCGTCGACCGCCTGTTCCGGGAGGAGTCGGGACGGGCGGTCGCGACCCTGATCCGGGCGGTGGGCGACTTCGACCTGGCCGAGGAGGCCGTCCAGGACGCCTTCGCCGTGGCCCTGGAGCGGTGGCCGACCCACGGCGTGCCTGCCAACCCGGCGGCGTGGATCGTCACCACGGCACGCAACCGGGCCATCGACCGGCTCCGCCGGGAGCGGCGGCTGGCCGAGCGGACGGACACCCTGCGGCGGCTCGCCGCCCTCGAGGCGATCGGAGAGCCGGTGAGCGACAGCGCCATCCCCGACGACCGGCTCCGGCTGATCTTCACGTGCTGCCATCCGGCGCTCGCCGTCGACGCCCAGATCGCGCTGACGCTCCGAACGCTGGGCGGGCTGACCACGCCCGAGATCGCCCGGGCCTTCCTGGTGCCCGAGGCCACCATGGCCCAGCGGCTGGTCCGAGCCAAGCGGAAGATCCGCGACGCCCGGATCCCCTACCGGGTTCCCCCGGACCACGCCTTGCCGGAACGGCTCGAGGCGGTGCTGGCCGTCCTGTACCTGGTGTTCAACGAGGGCTACGCGGCGACAGCCGGCGATGCCCTGGTGCGGCGGGAGCTCTCCGCCGAGGCGATCCGCCTCGGCCGGGTCCTGGCCGAGCTGATGCCCGACGAGCCCGAGGTCCTCGGACTGCTCGCGCTCATGCTGCTCCAGGATGCTCGCCGAGAGGCCCGGGTCTCGTCGGAGGGCGACCTGGTGCTCATGGAGGACCAGGACCGGTCCCGGTGGGACCGGGCCGAGATCGAGCAGGGCACCGCGCTGGTCGACCGGGCCATCAGGCTGGGTCGACCGGGCCCGTACCAGCTCCAGGCGAGCATCGCCGCCCTCCACGATGCGGCCGACC
>DASQWG010000096.1:0-11144 GCA_035640375.1 Actinomycetota bacterium | reverse complement strand
CTGCACTTCGGGGTGGTGCCGACGGTAACGTTGCTGGCGAACCTCCTGGCGTTCCCGGCGGTCGCCGCGGCGCTGTTCGGCGGGCTGGCGGCCTCCGGCGCGGCCCTATGGTGGCCGAGCCTCGGCGCGGCCCTGGGCCACCCGGCCGCTCTCCCGCTCAGCTACCTGATCGGCCTGGCCGACCGCATGGCTCGGGCACCGCTTCCCTCGGTGACCGGCGAGGGGCTTCCGGTGGCCGCGGTAGCCGGGCTCCTGGCCCTCGTGGTGGCGTGGCGGCTGCGGAACGGTCCGAGGCACGCCCGCCCGCGCGCGGCCGTCGCTGCGCTCGTGTTGGCCGTGCTGGTCTGGCCGGCGGCCGACCTCGGTGGGACCACCGGGACGGTCACGATGACGTTCCTCGACGTCGGCCAGGGCGACGCCGCCGTGATCCGAGGGCCCGACGGGTCCACGATCCTGATCGACGCCGGCCCCGAACCGGACCAGGTCGCCGCCGAACTGGCCGCCCTGGGCGTCGGCCGGATCGACGTGGCGGTGGCCTCCCACGCCCACGCCGATCACGTCGAGGGGTTCCCTGCCGTGCTGGCCCGTCATCCGGTCGGGCTCCTCCTGGAGCCCGGATGCCCGGGGGACTCTCCCTCCTATCAACGATTCCTTGACGCGGTCCACGACGAGGCGGTCCCGGTCCGTCATCCCCGGGGCGGGACAAAGATGCACGTCGGTGCCCTGGCGGTCCAGGTCCTCGGGCCCGATCGGTGCTCGCCCGACTCGCCCAACGACGACTCCCTGGTGCTGCGCATCCTCCACCAGGGCGTCCCGATCGCGCTCTTCCCCGGTGATGCCGAGGTGCCTGCGCAGCAAGACCTCCTCGCCGACGAGGATCCGATCAGGGCGGCCGTGTTGAAGGTGCCGCATCACGGCGGCGACACATCGGACCCGGAGTTCCTGGGCGCGGTCGACGCCACGGTGGCGGTCGTGAGCACGGGACCGAACGACTACGGCCACCCACACCCCGCCCTGTTGGGCATGCTCCACGCCGAGGGGATGTCGGTGTACCGAACCGACAGCTCCGGGGACGTGACCGTGGCGTACGGTCCCTCGGGATTCACGGTCACGAGTGCGGCGTGAGCGTCGTCCGTGGCGAGCCCCCCCTACAATGCGCCCCAGGTGACCGAGGACGCCCCTCCCGTGCTCCTGCTGTGGGGAGACAGCCCCTTCCTGCTCCGCCAGGCCGCCGTCGAGGCGTTCGGCGTCGTCCGGCCGGTCGAGATCGATGGGCCGGCCTGGCGCCCTGGGGCGACCTCGGACCTGGCCACGCCCTCGCTCTTCGGCGAGGAGCGGGGCCTCCTGATCACCGGGGCTCAGTCGCTGCCAAGCGACGGGCTCGAGGAGGTGGGCCGGTACGCCTCGCACCCCGCCCCCGGCGGCCGGCTGGTGCTGACGTTCGAGGTGGGGCCCAGGGCCAAGGGCCCGCCCAAGGCCGTCCTGTCGGCGCTCGGAGCGGGCACGGCGGTGCGACGGGTCGCCGTGGATCGTCGGGAGCTCCCCGACTGGGTGCAGCGCCGCGCCGGTGCCCGGGGGATCCCGGCGACGCCGCAGGGGGTCCAGGCGCTGATCCAGACCCTCGGCGAGGACCCCGGGATCCTGGACCAGGCCGTGGAGCAGCTGGCCTCGTCCCATCCCCAGGAGGGCATGACCCCCCGGGCCGTGGCCGCCCAGTTCCGTGGTCTGGGAGACCGTCGGATCTGGGAGGTATGCGACGCCGCGTTCGGAGGCGACCCGGCCGGGGCGATGCGGGCGTTGGTCGGCATGCTCGAAGCCGGGGACGAGCCGCTGGTGATCCTGGCCGGAATCGCCTCACGGCTCCGCGATCTGGTGCGGGTCCGGCCCCTCCCGCCGAAGACCCCTCTCGCAGAGGTGGCCAGGCGTGCGGGGCTCCGGTTCGACTGGCAGGCTCGCCGGTACCGGGATCAGGCCAGACGGTTCGCCCCCGAGGCCCTCTCCGCGATCCACGCCGAGCTCGTCGAGGCCGATCGGGCCCTGAAGCAGGGCGGGCGAGGGGACACCGTCCTGGTGAAGGTGGTGGCCCGGATCGGTGAGGCCGGCGGGGGCCGAGCCCGGGCCGGCTAACCCCTCCGGGCGGAGGCTCGGGCCAGCTTGGACTTCCGCCGGGCCGCGGTGTTCCGGTGGATCACGCCCTTGGAGGCGGCCTTGTCGAGCAGGCGGGCTGTGCTCCGGAGCTGTTCGGAGGCGGCATCGGGCTCGCCGGTCTCGGCGGCCGACCACACCTTCTTGGCCTCCGTCTTCAGCCGCGAGCGAACCGCCTTGTTCCGCTCCTCGTGCCGCGGGTTCTGGCGGTTTCGCTTGACCTGGGACTTGATGTTGGCCATCGGCCGGCCAGTCTAGCAGCCGCCCCGATACGATGACCGGGTGGCCGCTCCCACTCGCATCCGCAACTTCGCCATCATCAGCCACATCGACCACGGGAAGAGCACGCTGGCAGATCGCTTCCTCGAGCTCACGCACGCCGTCCCCGAGCGGCAGATGCGTGAGCAGTACCTCGACCGCATGGACCTGGAGCGAGAGCGGGGCATCACGATCAAGGCTCAGGCGGTCCGGCTCCGGCACGCGGTGGGGCACGAGGAGTACGAGCTGAACCTGATCGACACCCCCGGCCACGTCGACTTCACCTACGAGGTGTCCCGAGCCCTGGCGGCGTGCGAGGGAGCCGTCCTGCTGGTCGACGCGGCCCAGGGGATCGAGGCCCAGACCTTGGCCAACCACCACCTGGCCGAACAGGCCGGCCTGGCCATCGTGCCGGCGGTGAACAAGATCGACCTGCCGGCCGCGGACGTTCCGGAGGCCGTTCGCGAGCTTGCCGAGCTGACCGGCGTGGCCCCGGACGACGTGCTCCGGATCTCGGCGAAGACCGGCCAGGGCGTGCCGAAGCTCCTCCGTGCCGTGATCGAACGAGTCCCCGCTCCGGAAGGAGATGCCGTCGCAACGACGCGAGCCCTGATCTTCGACTCCGCCTTCGACCCGTACCGCGGGGTGGTGGCCTACGTGCGCGTGGTCGACGGAGAGCTCCGGGGCCGAACCGGGATCCGGATGATGGCCACCGGCGCCGAATCCGAGGCCGAGGAGGTCGGCGCCTTCGCCCCGGAGCCGGCTCCGGTCGACCGGCTCGGCGTGGGCGAGGTGGGCTACCTGGTCGTCGGGGAGAAGGACGTGCGCCGGGCCAAGGTCGGTGACACGGTCACGCTGGCCGACCGGCCCGCCGTCGAAGCGCTCCCCGGCTATCGCGAGCCGAAGCCGATGGTATGGAGCGGCCTGTACCCGATGGAGGGCGGCGAATACCCTGCGCTGCGGGCCGCCCTCGACAAGCTGCGGCTCTCCGATGCGGCCCTCATCTACGAGCCCGAGTCCTCTCGGGCCCTGGGCTTCGGCTATCGGTGTGGGTTCCTCGGCCTGCTGCACATGGACATCGTCCGGGAGCGGCTGGAGCGGGAGTTCGACCTGTCGCTCCTGTCGACCGCCCCGAACGTGGAGTTCCGCGTGCAGCGAGGGGACGACGTGGTCGAGGTGCACAACCCCTCGGAGATGCCCCAGCCCGGCACGTACGACAGGGTCGAGGAGCCGGTGGTGGTCGCCACCGTCATCACCCCGGCCTCCTCGCTCGGCCCCGTGATGGAGCTGTGTCAGGCCCGTCGGGGCACGCTCGAGGAGATGCGGTACCTCGCACCGGAGCGAGTGGAGCTTCGCTATCGTCTGCCGCTCGCCGAGATCATCTTCGACTTCTTCGACCAGCTGAAGTCGCGGACGCGCGGGTATGCCTCGCTCGACTATGAACACGCGGGCTACCAGGAGGCCGACCTGGTCCGTGTCGACCTGCTGCTCCACGGCGATCCCGTGGATGCGTTCTCCGCGGTGGTGCCCCGCGACCGCGCCGCGCTGTACGGGCGGCAGATGGTGGAGCGGCTCCGAGAGCTGATCCCTCGACAGCTGTTCGACGTGGCCATCCAGGCCGCCATCGGCGCGCGGATCGTGGCCAGGGAGACCGTCAAGGCCAGGCGGAAGGACGTCATCGCGAAGTGCTACGGCGGCGACGTCACGAGGAAGCGGAAGCTCCTGGAGAAGCAGAAAGCGGGGAAGCAGCGGATGCGCCGGGTGGGCAAGGTTGACGTGCCGCACGAGGCCTTCATCGCCGCGATCCGAGCCGACCGAGGCAGCTGATCGCGACGTGCTAGCACTCTCGCCCCGAGAGTGCTAATACTTAGAACGTGATGGGGATCCTCGGTGAACGACGCTCCGCCGTGCTCCGGGCCGTGGTGGGCGATCACATCCGCACCGGCGATCCGGTCGGGAGCGCCTCGCTGGCCTCCCAGCACCGGCTCGGTGTGAGCGCCGCGACGATCCGGAACGACATGGCCGCCCTGGAGGAGCTGGGGTTCCTCCACCAGCCGCACACCTCGTCGGGCCGGGTCCCCACCGATCTCGGCTACCGGTTCTACGTCGATGCCATCCCGGGTAGCCAGGCGCCCCCGCTGCGGTGGCGACGGACGATCGATCGATACTTCGGGCAGCCGCCGCCCGACCCGGAGGAGGTCATCCGCGGCGCCGCCTTGCTCCTGTCGAGGATGACCCGGTACGGCGCCGTGGCCCAGCCGCCCCGCTCGACCCACGTCGTGGTGGTGGGCACGGCCAACATCGTCGCCGAGGAGTCGTTCGAGCGCCGGGAGACGGTGCGAGGGCTCCTCGAGGTCCTGGAGGAGGAGCACGACGTGCTCGAGCTGCTCCGTCGGCTGATCGCCGAGCCTGGCGTGGTGGTCCGGATCGGGACCGAGAACCCCATCTCGGCCTTCCGCGAGGCCAGCATCGTGGCCGCGCCGTACGGCGCGGGCGACCGGACGCTGGGGGCGATCGCCGTGCTCGGCCCGACCCGGATGCACTACCGCGAGTCCATCTCGACGGTGCGATCGGTGGCCGAGCACCTGGGGCGGACGATCGAGCGGCTGGCCGGGTAACACCGGACTGATGGCGGAGCGGGACCTCTACGACGTCCTGGGAGTGTCGCGGGATGCCACCCAGGACGACATCCGAAGGGCCTACCGCCGGCTGGCCAGGGAGCATCACCCCGACGTGAACCAGGATCCCGAGGCCGAGCGGCGGTTCAAGGAGATCAACCTGGCTTACCAGACGCTGTCGGACCCGGCCCGCCGCCGCCAGTACGACCTGTTCGGCGGCGAAGGGCTCAGCCCGGACATGTTCGGGTTCGGCGACCTCGGCGACATCGTCGAGGCGTTCTTCGGCGCCTCGCCGTTCGGCCGGGCCCGGACCCGCCGGCGGACCCGAACGGTCCGAGGGAGCGATGTGCGCCTCACGCTCCAGCTGACCTTCGAGGAGGCGGTGTTCGGGTCGACCAAAGAGGTTGCGGTCAGGGCGCTCAGGCTGTGCGACCGATGTCAGGGCACGGGGGCCGAGCCGGGGACCCTCCCCTCTCGGTGCTCCACCTGTGGTGGCTCGGGCGAGGTCTCGGACGTCCGCCGTAGCGTGTTCGGCACCGTGATGACCTCCAGGACCTGCCCGCGGTGCGAGGGGACCGGCGAGGAGATCGCCTCGCCGTGCGGGAGGTGCCGCGGCGATGGCCGGGTGCCCGCGGAGCGCTCCGTCGCGGTGGAGATCCCGGCAGGCGTGGCCGACGGGATGGAGCTGCGCATGGAGGGTGCCGGGGAGGACGGCCGAGCCGGCGGACCGCCGGGCGATCTGTACCTGGCGCTGGCCGTCGATCCGCATCCCGTGTTCGAGCGGCGCGGCCAGGACCTGGTCGGTGTGCTCGAGGTCCCGGTGCTGGCGGCGATCACCGGCGCCGAGGTCGAGGTCGACACGCTCGACGGCACCACCACGGTAGCCGTACCGCCCGGCACGCGGGCGGGGACCGTCCTCCGGCTCAAGGACGCCGGGGTGCCGAACCTCGGGCGGCGGGGCCGGGGCGACCTCATGCTCCGGGTGGATCTGGATGTCCCCCGCAAGCTCGGGCGCGAGGAGCGGCGGGTGGTGGAGGAGCTGGCGGAGCGGCGCGGCGAGCGGGGCCGGCTCCGGGGCCGCCTCCGTCCACCGACCCGGTGAGCCTTCCCCATTTCTTCGCCGGGGCGCCCTCGCCCGGCGAGCCGGTGGCGCTGGCGCCCGAAGACGCCCGTCACGCGGTTCGCTCGCTCCGACTGCGCGAGGGCGACGAGTTCACCTCCTCGGATGGGGCCGGCGGGCTGGTCCGCTGCCGGATCATCCGGGCGGCCCACCTCCTGGTGGAGGGCGAGGTGGTGGAGCGGTCGGAGGAGCCACCCCCGCGCCCGGCGGTATCGGTCCTGCTGTCCCCACCGAAGGGCGACCGGCTGACCTGGGCCGTGCAGAAGCTCACGGAGCTCGGGGTCGACCGGATCGTTCTGGTCGAGTCGGCTCGCAGCGTCCGCCGGTGGGAAGGGGAGCGAGCCGCCCGCGTTGGGCCCCGGGTCGAGGCGGTGGCTCGTGAGGCCGCGAAACAGTCCCGCCGGCGGTTCCTGCCCGAGGTGAGCGGACCGGTCCCGTGGGCCGAAGCGGTGGTCCCGGATGCCGAGCCCACCGTGGTGTTGTGGGAGCGCGCCGAACGCGGCCTCATCGCGGCGCTGCCCGACGCCGCCCCCGACCGCCTGGCTCTCGTGGTGGGCCCCGAGGGCGGGATCAGCGAGGAAGACGCTGTGGCTGCGGAGCGCGACGGGGCCGTCCTGGCGGGGCTCGGGCCCGCCGTCCTCCGAACCGAGACCGCCGCGGTGGCGGCTTCGGCGGTCGTGCTGGCGCGATACGAGCGCCTCGGATGACCCTCGACCCCGACGTCGGCCCGCGCTAGCATCGCTGGCGTCCAGCGCACAGAGAGGAGCGCCGGTGGAGGACTGCCTGTTCTGCACGATCGCTTCGGACGCCAGCGAGGCCGACGTGGTCCACGTCTCCGACAACGTGGTGGCGTTCCGCGACATCAATCCGCAGGCGCCCGTGCACATCCTGATCATCCCGAAGGAGCACATCGAATCGGCCCGCGCCTTGCGGGACCGTCACGGCGATGTCCTGGCCGAGGTGTTCGCCACCGCGGCGCACCTGGCCAGAGCGAACGACGTGGACCGGTCCGGGTGGCGGCTGGTCACGAACGTGGGCCCGGACGCCGGCCAGAGCGTCCACCACCTCCACTTCCATCTGCTGGGAGGTCGCCCGATGAAGTGGCCGCCGGGGTAGCCGGTGTAAAATGAAGAGGCGGGGTCGCGGAGGCGACCCCGTTTCCTACCAGGGGGGAACCCGAGGAGCAGGTGGCAGGAACCAGTACCCAGGTCAAGATCCTCGTCCCGGGCAGCCACTCGATGGTGGCCCTCCTCGGAGAGCGAGACGAGCTCCTCAAGCTCGTTGAAGCGGCCTTCGACTCGCACATCCTGGTCCGCGGCAACGAGATCACCATCACGGGCGAGGAGACGGAGTCGGAACGGGTGGCCCAGCTCTTCGAGGAGCTGATCGAGCTGATCGAGCGCGGCCAGCAGCTGACGCCGTCCTCGGTGGGGAAGACCATCGACATGATCAAGCAGGACGATGTGCGACCCTCCGAGGTGCTCACCGACGTACTCCTGACCTCTCGCGGACGGTCGATCGCGCCTCAGACCATGGGCCAGAAGGGATACGTCGACGCGCTCCGGCGGTCCACGCTCGTGTTCGCCATCGGGCCTGCCGGCACCGGCAAGACCTACCTCGCCGTGGCCACGGCGGTTCGGGCGCTCCAGGCACGGGAGGTGTCGCGGATCATCCTCACGCGCCCGGCCGTGGAGGCCGGCGAGAAGCTGGGCTTCCTCCCCGGAACGCTCTACGAGAAGATCGACCCGTACCTGCGCCCGCTGTACGACGCGCTGTACGAGATGATCGATCCGGATTCGTTCCCCCGGCTGGTGGAGCGGGGGACCATCGAGATCGCGCCCCTGGCGTTCATGCGCGGCAGGACCCTCAACAATTCCTTCATCATCCTCGACGAGGCGCAGAACACCTCGCCCGAGCAGATGAAGATGTTCCTGACGCGGCTCGGCTTCGGCTCCCGGGCCGTGGTGAACGGCGACATCACGCAGGTCGATCTGCCGCCGGGCCAGCGCTCGGGGCTGGTCGTGGTGGAGGAGATCCTCCAGGGCATCGAGGGCCTCGAGTTCGTCCATCTCGGGGCCCGGGACGTGGTCCGACACAAGATCGTCCAGGACATCGTGGAGGCCTACCGGCGGTATGGCGAGCAGCGTGTCGGCGAAGCCGGGGGCGCCCGACCGTGAGCGACGAGGCCGACGATCCCAGCCCCACGGTGGTCCTCTCGGACCGCCAGGATCTCCCCGCGGACCACGCCGGCCTGAGCGACCTGGCCGTCCGAACGCTCCGCTCCGAGGGAGCCGGGGCGGTGGAGCTGTCGGTCTCGTTGGTGACCGAGGCGGAGATGGCCGACCTCCACGCGCGGTACCTCGACGACCCCGAGCCCACCGACGTGCTGTCGTTCACCATGGACGAGGAAGGGTTGCTCGGCGACGTGGTGATCTGCCCCGCGGTGGCGTCGGCCCAGACCGACGACCTCGACGCCGAGCTTCGCCTGCTCCTGGTGCACGGGATCCTCCATCTCCTCGGCTACGACCACGAGGAGGACGACGAGCGGAGAGCCATGTGGGACCGCCAGGAGCGGTACGCGGGGGTGCGGCCGTGACCTGGTTGATCGCCCTGGTGGTGGTGCTGGTCCTGTTCGGCTCGCTGCTGGCCATGGCCGAGGCCTCGCTGACCCGGATGACCCGGGTTCGCGCTCTGGCGCTCGAAGACGAGGGGCGCGGGAACGCCTCCCGCCTCGTCCAGATCGAAACCGATCCGCCCGCCTACCTCAACGCGATCTACCTGGCGGTCATGCTCGCGCAGAACGGCTCGGCCATCCTGGTGGCGATCCTGGCCGAGCGGTATCTCGGGAACCTCTGGATCACGATCGTGTCCGTCCTGTTCACGTTGGCCTACTTCGTCGTGGTCGAGGCCATGTCGAAGACGTTCGCCATCCTGCACTCCAACCGCGTGGCCCTGGCCCTGGCCCCGGTGGTGTACTGGCTGGCCCGCATCCTCCGGGGCCCGACCAAGGTCCTGATCGGGGTGGCGAACGTGCTCCTGCCGGGGAGGGGCCTGCGCGAGGGGCCCTTCGTCTCCGAGGAGGAGATCCGAGCGATGGCGGAGGCCGGGTCGGAGGAGGGCGCCATCGAGGAAGGCGAGAAGGAGATGATCCACTCGATCTTCGAGTTCGGCGATACGGTCGTTCGCGAGGTCATGACCCCGCAGCCGGACATCGTGGCTGTGAACGCCTCCAGCTCGCTCGACGAAGTCCTCGACCTGGTGATCCGTCACGGGTACTCGCGCATCCCCGTGTACGCGGAGGATCGGGACGAGATCATCGGGATCGTGTACGCGAAGGACGTGCTTCGTGAGCTGCACTCGGGCCAGGATGGGCGGTCGCTCCAGGAGCTGGCCCGGAGGGCTTACTTCGTCCCGGAGTCGAAGAAGGTCGCGGACCTACTCCGGGAGATGCAGCAGGAGAAGGTGCACGTGGCCATCGTAGTCGACGAGTACGGCTCGATCGCCGGCCTGGTCACGCTGGAGGACCTCCTCGAGGAGATCGTGGGAGAGATCGCCGACGAGTACGACCGGGAGGAGCCTCAGGTCGAGCCGGCCGGCGACGGGCGGTACCGGGTCAACGCCCGATTGCCGGTGGACGAGCTCAACGAGCTGCTAGAAGCGGAGCTACCGGACGACGAGTGGGACACGGTGGGGGGCCTGATGATGGGCATCCTGGGGCGGCTCCCCACGCAGGGCGAGAAGGTCGAGTTCGAGGGTCTGCGGTTCACCGCGGAGCGGGTCCAGGGCCGGCGGATCTCCAAGGTGCTGATCGAGCGGCTGCCGAAGAGGGCGGTCCCCGTCGAGGAGGACCGGGGCTGAGCCGTTCCGCTCCCTCGGCGGACCAGCTCGACGCGCTCGTGGCCGAGGCCCGAGCCGCGAGGGACCGGGCCTACGCTCCGTACAGCCGGTTCCACGTAGGGGCCGCGCTGCTGGCCGACGACGGGCGGGTGATCCCGGGCGCCAACGTGGAGAACGCCTCGTACGGCCTGTCGATGTGCGCCGAGCGGACCGCGGCCTTCCGGGCCGCGTCGGAGGGGGCCCGGCGGTTGGTGGCAGTGGCCGTGGTGGCCTCGAACGAGGAGCCCACGTGGCCGTGTGGAGCGTGCCGCCAGGTCCTGTGGGAGTTCGGGCCGGACATGATGGTGGTCTCCGAGGGCTCGGGCGGCCGGCGCGAGGAGCGCCGGCTGGCCGACCTGCTCCCCGACGCGTTCGGCCCCGCCGACCTGGCGTGAGTCGGGCGGGCATCGCCGCGGTGGTGGGCAGGCCGAACGTGGGGAAGTCCACGCTGGTGAACGCGCTCGTCGGCCAGAAGGTCTCCATCGTCACCGACAAGCCCCAGACGACCAGGGGACGGATCCGCGGCGTGCTCACCCGGGACGACGTGCAGATCGTGTTCGTCGACACGCCGGGGTTCCACAAGCCTCGGACGTTGCTGGGTGAGCGGCTGAACCGGTTGGTGGTCGACAGCACGGGGGACGCCGACGCGGTGGTGCTCGTCGTCGACGGCGCCGCGGGAGTGGGCCGTGGTGACGGCTACGTCGCCGCGGACCGGGTGGCCCCGCTCCGGTGCACGAAGGTGTGTGCGGTGAACAAGGTCGACCTGCTTCGCGGCGACGACGTCCTGCCGCAGCTCGAGGCGGCCTCCAGGCTGACCGCGTTCGACCACGTCATCCCGGTCTCCGCCCGAACGGGCCGAGGCCTCGAGGACCTCGCCGAGGTGCTGGCGGCCGCCATGCCGGCGGGCCCCCCATTGTTCCCGCCGGACCAGGTCACCGATCAGCCGCTCGAGCTCCGGATGGCCGAGATCGTCCGGGAGAAGGCTCTGACCCTCACCCGCGACGAGCTTCCGCACTCGATCGCGGTCCAGGTGGAGGAGCTCACGCGGGAGGACGGCCTGGTCCGCATCTCGTGCGTGGTCCTGGTGGAGCGCGATTCGCAGAAGGGAATCGTGATCGGCCACGGCG
>DASQWG010000095.1:0-6505 GCA_035640375.1 Actinomycetota bacterium | reverse complement strand
AGGGCGCGCTGCATCAGCCGGCGGGCCGCGCTCCGGCCCCGGACGTGCTCGCTGAACCGGAGCTCCCCGCCCGGGCGGAGAACCCGGTGGACCTCTCGGGCCGCAGCTCTCGCGTCGTCGACCGAGCAGAACACCCCGGTGGAGACCACGGTGTCGAACGAGGCATCGGGGAACGGGAGGCGCTCACCGGGGGCAGCTCGGAGGTCGACCCTGTGCTCGTTGGCCCGAGGCTCGGCCAGCCGGCGCATCTCTGGATCGGGCTCGATGGCCACGACCTCGGCATCCTCGGGGTAGTAGGGGAAGTTGAAGCCCGTACCGGCGCCGATCTCCAGCACCCGCCCGCTTGCTCCGCCGGCAACTCGGGTCCGGACATCGCGGATGCGCTGAGTCGCCTCGTTCTTGCGGCCGCGGCGTTCGTAGCCGCGAGCGAACCAGCCGGAGCGGCGTTCGGCCGAGACTGGCCGATCCTCGCTCATGCGTCCGGCGGGCCGACCCCCATCCGGCGCCGTGCCAGGGACACGGTCTCCGAGGAGATGCCCCGAGCCTTCTCGGCGCCGTCGGCCAGGATCCGTTCGAGCCCGCCCTCGTCGGGGCGCAGCTCCGCGTATCGCTCCCGCACCGGTGCGAGGTACTCGGCCACGGCACGCCCCACGTCCTCCTTGAAGCCGGCGTAGCCGCCCGCGTCGGCGTATTCCTTCTCCACCGCATCGGGCGTGGTGCCGCGCACCACCGAGAGGATCTCGATGAGGTTCGAGATCCCGGGCTTGTCGGGCCGCCGCACGATGTCGGTCCCCGAATCCGTCACCGCACTCTTGAACTTCTTCACGATCCGGTCGGGCTCGTCGAGGACGAAGACCGTGCCGAGCTCCGTGGTACCCGTGGTCGACATCTTCCGCTCCGGGTTCTGGAGGTCCATGATCCGCGCGCCGACCTCGGGGATCCGGTGCGTGGGCACCACGAACGTCTCTCCGTACCTGGCGTTGAACCGCTCGGCGATGCCCCGCATCAGTTCGATATGCTGCTTCTGGTCCTCGCCGACGGGGACCTCGTCGGTGCGGTAGGCCAGGACGTCGGCGGCCTGCAGCACCGGGTACTGGAACAGCCCGGACGAGACGAAGTCGCGCTGCTCCGCCGACTTCTCCTTGAACTGGTGCATCCGGGTCAGATCGCCGTAGGCCGTGACGTTCGCCAGCAGCCAGGCCAGCTCGGTGTGCTCCTTGACGTCGCCCTGGCGAAACAGGATGCACCGGTCGGGGTCGAGACCCGACGCCAGGAGGATCGCCGTGGTGTCGTACAGGCGGTCCCGCAGCTCCGCGGGGTCGTACGCCACCGTGATCGCGTGAAGGTCAACGATGCAGTAGATGGCATCGCCGCGGTCCTGCCCCTCGACGTACTGGCGGATCGCCCCGATGTAGTTGCCGAGGTGCTTCCGTCCTGTGGGCTGGATCCCGGAGAAGATGCGCATGGTCCCGACAGCGTACCGCGGCCGGTGAGGCCGATGGCTGCCTCGCTATCATGGGTTCGATGAAGGCAGGTGTTCTCGCCCTGCAGGGCGACGTCCGCGAGCACGCCGCGGTGCTGGCCGACCTTGGGGCCAGCCCCGTCTTCGTGCGCGCCCCCGAGGAGCTCGCGGCCGTGGACTGCCTGGCCATCCCGGGCGGAGAAAGCACCACGATCGGGCGCCTGGCCCGTCGGTATGGCCTCGTCGAGCCGATCCGGGAGCGGGCCGAGGTCGGGATGCCGGTCCTGGGGACCTGCGCCGGGATGATCGTCATGGCCACCGAGGTCGTTGGTGGCGATCCGCTGCTGTCGCTCCTCGATGTGCGCGTGGCCCGGAATGCGTACGGGCGCCAGGTCGACTCGTTCGAGGCCGACGTCCCGCTCCGGGGCGACTCCGAGCCGCTCCGCGCGGTGTTCATCCGGGCTCCCGTGGTCGAGGAGGTCGGCGACGGCGTCGAGGTGCTGGCCGAGCTGGACGGCCGACCGGTGGCGGTGGAGCGAGACCACCTCCTGGCAGCTGCGTTCCACCCCGAGCTCGCCGGCGAGACCAGGCTCCACCAACGGCTCCTGGAGAAGGTGGGCTGATGTCGGGGCACTCGAAGTGGTCCTCGATCAAGCACAAGAAGGCGGCCACCGACCAGCGCCGGGGGAAGCTGTTCGCCAAGCTGCTCCGCGCCATCGAGGTGGCGGCTCGGGAGGGCGGCGGGAACGTCGAGGCCAACGCCACCCTCGCATCCGCTGTCCAGAAGGCCCGGGATTTCTCGGTGCCCGTGGACACCATCGAGCGGGCCATCAAGCGGGGGACCGGCGAGATCGAGGGCGTGCGCTACGAGCCGGCCACCTACGAGGGGTACGCCCCGGGGGGGGTGGCCGTGCTGGTCGAGGCCATGACCGACAACCGAAACCGGACCGGTCAGGAGGTCCGCCACACGTTCACCCGCCTCGGCGGGAACCTCGGCGACCCGGGGAGTGTGGCGTGGCAGTTCCAGCGGAAGGGCGTGATCCTGATCGATCGCGAGGGCGCCCCCGATGAGGACCGACTCCTCGAGCTGGTGCTGGAGGCCGGCGCCGACGATCTCGCCGACGACGGCGACGAGTGGCGGGTCACCACCGAGCCGAACGCCCTGGCCGAGGTCCGCACGGTGCTCGAGGGGGCCGGCGTGCCCCTGGCCTCGGCGGAGCTGTCCATGGTCCCCCAGGCCACCGTTCGGGTGGAGGGCGGCCAGGCCCGACAGGTGCTCAACCTGATCGAGGCCCTCGACGACCTCGAGGACGTCCAGGCCGTCCACTCCAACTTCGACGTCCCGGACGAGGTGCTGGCCGAGGTCACCGGCTAGCCCTGGCCTCGGACCTCGCCGGCCGCTAAATTACACACGTGTCATCCTTGAAGGGTCGTCCCCTGCCGCCTAGGCTGAACACATGTTCGACCGGGTGGTGATCGGCATCGATCCGGGCGTGGCAGCCACGGGGCTCGCCGTCGTCGCCGGCGGGCCGGGTGGGGCCGCCGGCGTGGTCAGCGCGGGCACCATTCGCACGCGCCCCGACGTGTCCGAGCCGGAGCGCCTGCGGCTGGTTCACAGGGCTGTGTCCGAGGCGATTACCCAGCACCGCCCCGAGGCCGTGGCCGTGGAGCGGCTCCTGTGGGGCCGGAACGTGGGGAGCGCCATGGGAGTGGCCCGGGCCACCGGCGTGGTTCTCCTGGCCGCGTCCGAGGCCGGTGTCGAGGTCTTCGAGTATGCGCCGCTCGAGGTGAAGCTGGCCGTGACCGGAAACGGCGCCGCCGGCAAGCGCGAGGTCCGCACGGCACTGGAGCGGATCCACGGCGTGGCCGATCTGCCGAAGGAGGCGGACGCCGCGGACGCCGTCGCCGTGGCCGTGTGCCACCTCGGGCAATCGAGGGCGCTGCGGACGGCCGCCCGATGATCGCGCTGGTCGACGGCACCGTGGCGGAGCGCGGCCCGGGGCGCGTGGTCGTCCTCGCTGGCGGTGTCGGGTACGAACTCCAGGTCTCGGCCACGACGCTGGCGGGGCTCCCCCCGACCGGCCAGCGGGCCCGGGTCCTCGCCCACCTCCATGTGCGCGACGACGCGCTGTCGCTGTTCGGGTTCGCCACGCCGGCCGAGCGTGACCTGTTCACGCTGCTGATCGCGGTGAACGGGGTCGGCCCGAAGCTCGCCCTGGCGATCCTTTCCGTGCTGTCGCCGGACACGCTCCGCCGGGCCCTCCTCGGGGGGGACGCCGACGCGATCACCGTGGTCCCAGGCGTGGGCAAGAAGGTGGCCGCCCGGATCGTCCTCGACCTGAAGGAGCGGCTCGGCGGCGAGGTGGATCTGCCCGTGGAGAGTCCCCTGTCCGAGGTGCGCGAGGCGCTGATGGGGATGGGGCTCTCGGTCCAGGAGGTCCAGGAGGCCCTGGCCGGGCTCGACGGCCAGGAGGGATCGGTGGAGGACCTGCTTCGGGGTGCGCTCCAGCGGGTGGGGTCGGCATGAGCGTCGAGGACGACCGCCTCCTCGCCGCCCGGGAGTCCGAAGCCGACTTCGACGCCGCGCTGCGGCCGCGGTGGCTCGGCGAGTTCGTCGGGCAGGACCGGGTCAAGGAGCAGTTGGCCCTCCTGATCCAGGGAGCGCGGGAGCGCGAGGAGCCCCTTGACCACCTCCTGTTCTCGGGTCCCCCGGGCCTGGGGAAGACCACCCTGGCCGGGATCGTGGCCAACGAGATGGCCGTGAGCATGCGTCAGACCAGCGGGCCGGCCCTGGAGCGCACGGCGGACCTGGCGGCCATCCTGACGAACCTCGAGGAGGGCGACGTCCTGTTCGTCGACGAGATCCACCGGATGCCCCGCGCCGTGGAGGAGGTCCTGTACCCGGCCCTCGAGGACTACAAGCTCGACGTGGTGATCGGCAAGGGGCCCTCGGCCCGCACGATCCGGCTGGACCTGCCGCGGTTCACGCTGGTCGGGGCCACCACTCGGCTCGGTTTGATCACCCTGCCGCTCCGGGAGCGGTTCGGGTTCACCCCTCGGCTCGACTACTACGACGAGGCCGAGCTGGCCACGGTGGTGAGGCGCTCGGCCGGGATCCTCGAGGTGGAGGTGGACGGCGAAGGCGCCGAGGAGATCGCCCGCCGATCCCGCGGGACTCCCCGGATCGCGAACCGGCTGCTCCGGCGGGTCCGGGACTACGCTCAGGTCCGCGGCGACGGCAGGGTGACGTTGGAGGCGGCCGCGGACGCCCTGGCGCTGTTCGAGGTCGACGAGCGGGGGCTGGACCGCCTCGACCTGGCCATCCTGTCAGCGCTGGTGGAACGGTTCGACGGAGGGCCGGTGGGGCTGTCCACGATCTCGGCGGCGGTGGGGGAGGAGACCGGGACGATCGAGGAGGTCTACGAGCCGTACCTCCTGCAGATCGGCTTTCTCCAGCGGACCCCCCGCGGCCGAGTGGCCACCGAGGCCGCCTATCGCCACCTCGGCACGGCCCCCGACGGCCGCCTCGTCTAGCTCGGTCCTATCCTGGTCGAGATGGAGGGATTCGGTCGCGTCCTGCTGATCCTGGCGGTGGTGCTGGCCGTCTTCGGCGTGCTCTTCATCCTGGCCGGTCGCGGCGCACTTCCTCGGCTGCCCGGCGACATCGCCATCGAGCGGCGCAACGTGCGGATCTACGTCCCACTGGGCACCTCGATCCTGCTGTCGGTGGTCCTCACGATCGTCCTCAACCTGTTCCTGCGCCGCTAGTCACGCCCGAAGCACCAGGTACAGGATCAGCCCGTAGTGGCACAGGCTCCCGGCCACCACCAGCACGTGCCAGAGCTCGTGATAGCCGAACACCTCGGGCCGGAGGGCCGGCTTCCGGAGCCAGAACAGGACGGCCCCCACCGTGTAGCAGATCCCGCCGGCGAACATCAGCGAGGTGCCGGTCGCGCCGAGGTTCCCGATGGCCCACGGGAGAACCAGGGCTCCGATCCAGCCGAGGACGACGTACAGGGTTCCCTCCAGGATGCCCAGGCGTCGGGACAGCAGGCGGACGGCGACGCCGAGGGCCGCGCCGCCCCAGACCAACGCGAGGACGATGGTGGACCACGGCGGGACCAAAGCGAGCAGGGCGAAGGGCGTGTACGTCCCGGCGATCAGCACGAAGATCATCGAGTGGTCCAAGTGGCGCATCCACCGGAGGGCCCGAGGACTCCACTCGATCCGGTGAAGTGCGGCGCTGGCCGCATACATCGCCGCGAGGCTGGCCGCGTAGACGCCCGCCCCCACCTTGGCGGCCGCGGTCGATCCCAACGTCACCAGCCAGAGGCCTGCCGGAACGGACACGTAGAAGGCCGCCTGGTGGAGCCGGCCCCGCCAACGGGGCCGCGCGAGCGCGGCGGTCGTCTCCATGATGGAGATATCGGCGGCGATGATACGGACCGTAGCGGGCCGTTGTCGGTCCCCGGGGCGCGCCATACTATGGGAAGCTGACCCGGCGGCCGAGCCGCCGTTTCTCATGGAGGGGACAACATGATCGCATCCGTGCTGGCCCAGCAGCAGACGGGAGGGAACGTCACGTTCCTGATCTCGCTGGCGCTGATGGTGGCCATCTTCTATTTCTTGCTCATCCGGCCCCAGCAGCGGCGGGCCCGGCAGCAGCGCGAGCTGGTCAGCAGCCTCACCGTCGGTGACGAGGTCGTCACGATCGGGGGCATGTTCGGCACCATCCAGGCCATGGACGAGGAGAGCGTGACGCTCGACGTCGGCTCCGGGACCCGGGTCCGGTTCCTGAAGCAGGCTGTCGCCCGCAAGTTCGTCCGGGAGGACGTGGGGGAGCAGGAGGCGAGCGAGGAGTCGTGAAGAAGGAGGCGCCGCAGCCCGACGCGGCCTCGCTCACCCTCGAAGATGTCCAGCAGGACCCCGTCCTCTCCGCATACATCTCGGCGGCCGACCGGGTCATGGATGGCCTGGGGTTCACGGAGCACGGCTTCCGCCACGCCAACCTCTCCGCGCGGATCGCCTACAACGTGATGAGCC
>DASQWG010000094.1:0-3067 GCA_035640375.1 Actinomycetota bacterium | reverse complement strand
ACGGCCATCGCCGTGGACACGATCATCAACCAGCGAGGGGCGTGGGCCACGGGCGACCCGAAGAAGCAGGTGAAATGCGTGTACGTGGCCGTCGGCCAGAAGGATTCTACGGTCCGAGAAGTGCAGGAGGCCCTGGACTCGAACGGGGCCCTGGAGTACACCGTGATCGTGAACGCTCCCGCGTCGCTGCCGGCGTCGTTCAAGTACATCGCCCCCTACTCCGGCTCGGCCATCGGCCAGCACTGGATGTACGGAGGCCAGCACGCCTTGATCATCTTCGACGACCTGTCGAAGCAGGCCGAGGCCTACCGCGAGGTCTCGCTCCTCCTGCGCCGCCCCGCGGGCCGGGAGGCGTACCCGGGCGACGTGTTCTACCTCCACTCCCGCCTGCTGGAGCGATGCGCCAAGCTCTCGGACGACGAGGGCGGGGGCTCGCTCACCGGGCTCCCGATCGTGGAGACGAAGGGGGGAGACGTCTCCGCCTACATCCCCACCAACGTCATCTCGATCACCGACGGGCAGATCTACGTCGAGAACGACCTGTTCTACGCCGGGGTCCGTCCGGCCATCAACGTCGGCATCAGCGTGTCCCGGGTCGGCGGCAACGCCCAGATCAAGGCGATGAAGCAGGTGGCCGGCCGGCTCCGCCTGGACCTGGCCCAGTACCGCGAGCTGGAGGCCTTCGCCGAGTTCGGCTCGGAGCTCGATAAGGCCTCGCAGGCGCAACTGGAGCGCGGCGCCCGGGTCGTGGAGATCCTGAAGCAGCCCCAGTACCAGCCGATGTCGGTGGAACGGCAGATCGTCTCGATCTACGCGGTCACCAACGGCTACCTCGACGACGTGGCGGTGGAGGACGCCAAGCGGTTCGAGGCAGAGTTGCTCCGGTACATCGAGACCAGGCACGCGGACATCGGCCGTCACCTGGTCGAGGAGGGGACCCTGCCCGACGAGGTCGAGGCGAAGCTGAAGGATGCCATCACCGAGTTCAAGCGGACCTTCCAGCCGTCCGAGGCCGCCGCGCCGACCACGGCGGGGGCCGGCGGCGGTCCCATCGACCAGCGTCGCGAAGATGTGGGATGGGAGCGGGTTGGAGAGCCCGAGCCGGCGGAGGAGGCCGAGGAGGAGTTTGAGGAGCGGGCCGGGCCGGCCGGCGAGACCGAGGCCCAGCCTCCGGGATAGCCGATGGGCGCCAGGCTTCGACAGATCCGTCGGCGGATCCGCTCGGTCCAGTCGACGATGAAGATCACCCGGGCCATGGAGCAGATCGCCCTGGCTCGGATCGCCAGGGCCCAGCGGCGGGTGGAGCAGATCCGGGCGTACGCGGTCCGGCTCACTGAAGCGATGGAGGACGTGGCCCGCCAGACGGGGGCCCTGGTTCACCCCCTCCTGGAGGAGCGTCCCGATCCGCGGCGGGCGGCGGTCCTGGTGCTGACCTCGGACCGGGGCCTGGCCGGTGCGTACAACGCCAACGCGCTCCGCCGGGCCGAGCGGCTGTTCGGGAGGCTCCGTGGCGACGGGATGGAGCCGGTGCTGTTCGTTGCGGGCCGGAAGGGGCAGAGCTACTTCCGGTTCCGGCAGGTGCCGATGGAGGAGACCTGGTCCGGGTTCAGCGAGGTGCCCTCGTACGCGGACGCCGAGCGGATGGCCGGACGACTGATCGAGGCGTTCCTGGAGGGCCGGGTCGACCAGATCCACGTGGTGTACACCGACTTCCGGTCGGCGTTCACGCTGCGCCCGGTCGACCGCCGGTTCGTGCCGATCGCCCCGGAGGAGGTGGCCGGCGACGAGGCCACCCGCGGGCAGCCGAGGCCGGAGTACATCTTCGAACCGGCGCCGGCGCAGCTGCTCGACGCCCTCCTGCCCCGGTACGTGACCGCGCTGGTATTCGCGGCGATGCTCGAGTGCGCGGCATCGGAGAGCGCGGCCCGGCGGCGGGCCATGAAGGCGGCCACCGAGAACGCGGAGGACCTGATCCGCCGGCTGACCCGCGAGGCGAACCAGGCCCGACAGACCGAGATCACCACGGAGCTGATGGAGATCGTGGGCGGAGCGGAGGCGCTCCGCCAGGCATCGGGAGAGTGAGGAAGGCCATGGCGAAGCAACAGGGGGACGGGCAGGTTGCGGGACGGGTCGTGCAGGTCATCGGGCCGGTGGTCGACGTGGAGTTCCCTCCGGAGGCCCTGCCGGAGATCAGCACCGCCCTCGAGCTGGACCGGACCCTCGAGGACGAGACCCAGACGATCGTATGCGAGGTGGCCCAGCATCTTGGGGAGTCCACGGTCCGGGCCATCGCCATGAAGCCCACGGACGGGGTGGTCCGGGGTTCGACCGTCCGCAACACCGGGATGCCGATCGCCATGCCGGTCGGTCCGAACGTCCTCGGCCACGTGTACAACGTGCTGGGGGAGCCGCTCGACACCGACTCGGTCGACGCGGAGGACCGGTGGCCGATCCACCGGGATCCGCCCATGTTCGAGGACCTCGAGCCCCGGACCGAGATGTTCGAGACCGGCATCAAGGTCATCGACCTTCTGGAGCCCTACGTGCAGGGCGGCAAGGTCGGGATGTTCGGCGGAGCCGGCGTGGGGAAGACCGTGATCATCCAGGAGATGATCCACCGGGTCGCGGAGCAGCACGGCGGCGTGTCGGTGTTCGCCGGCGTCGGCGAGCGGACCCGCGAGGGGAATGACCTGATCCGGGAGATGACCGAAACCGGCGTGATCGGCAAGACCGCGCTGGTGTTCGGGCAGATGGACGAGCCGCCGGGCGTCCGACTCAGGGTGGGGCTGGCGGCGCTGACCGTGGCCGAGTACTTCCGGGACGTCCAGCGGCAGGACGTGCTGCTGTTCATCGACAACATCTTCCGGTTCGTCCAGGCCGGGTCCGAGGTGTCCACGCTGCTCGGCCGGATGCCCAGCGCGGTCGGGTACCAGCCCACGCTGGCCGACGAGATGGGGGAGCTCCAGGAGCGGATCACCTCGACAAAGGGCCGGTCGATCACCTCGCTCCAGGCGATCTACGTGCCGGCCGACGACATCACCGACCCGGCCCCGCACACCACGTTCGC
>DASQWG010000093.1:0-3424 GCA_035640375.1 Actinomycetota bacterium | reverse complement strand
GGTTCTGGGCCTCCCGTCGGAAGTCGAGCTCCCGCTTCAGGGAGTCGGAGAGGTGCTCGACGATCATGGGGAGATCGATCACCTGCCGGAACGCCTCGCGCTCGGAGGTCTTCTCCGCGAAAAGCTCCAGCAGGCCGAGGTCCTGCAGGATGTCCTTCCGGGCGGACGGCCGCTGGACCTTGACCACCACCCGCTCACCGTCGGTCAGGGTGGCCCGATGGACCTGGGCGATGGTCCCGGCGGCCATCGGCTCGGGGTCGATCGACTCGAACACGTCCTCCCACGGCACCCCGAGCTCCTCCTCCATGACCTTGACCACGTCCTGCTCGGACATCGGCGGAACCCGGTCCTGGAGCGTGGAGAGCTCTTCGATGAACTCGTGGGGCAAGAGGTCGGGCCGGGTGGAGAGGATCTGGCCCATCTTGGCGAACGTCGGCCCGAGCTCCTCGAGGGCGGCTCGAAGGCGCCGGGCCCGGGCCCGCACGGCGCCCTCGTCGTCCGACCGGCTGCCGGCGAAGACTTCCTGGAAGCCCTCGCGAGCAAGCACCCGGCCGATCCGGGCGGCCCGGCCGATCAGCCGCCCCTCGACCTTGAGACCGATCTCCTCCGCCACGTGCGGCATCACGGGGATCGACCGCGGGGCCTTTCGGTCCGGCCTGATCGAGGGGTGCGACGTGTTGACGATGATCACCGTGCACCGGGCGTTGTGCGAGACGCGATTCGGCACGTTGCCGAGGAGGAACGAAGTGCGGCCGCTCATGCCGAGGTTCCCGACCACGCACACGTCGACGTCGAGGTCGTCGCACGCCCTGACGATCGCCCGGGCCGGATCGGGGTCCACCACGACCCTGGCCCGCCCCCGGGCGCCGGCCACCTCCTCGGCTGTGGCCCGCAGCGCGTCGACGGTGTGTTCGTGGTCCGGCGCGCCGTCCACGGCCGGGGCAACGACCTGAAGGAGGATCAGCTCCGCGGAGAAGCGCTCGGCCATGTCGGCGGCCCACCGGACCGCGTGGCCGGCGCTCTCGCTGCCATCGGTGGCAACCAGGACCTTCTGGACCAGGGCTAGCCCCCGCCCCCCGTCTCCTCGTGCTCGGCGTCGGGAGCCACCGGGGCGGCCCGGTCGCCCCGCTCGTTGTCCACGAGGGTCCACAGCCACTCGCCCCAGGCCCGGACCCCGGGCCAGGACTGCCAGAATCCCTCGAGCGTCTGGTCCCCGAACGCTCGCCAGGCCTCCGGCGGCTTCAGGCCCTGCGACACGATCTCGAGATCCCCCACCGCGTCGTGCAGCTTGTCCTCGAGCTCCTTCACGGCCACCTCCCCTCCGCCGGCGCCCAGTGTAATGGAGGGGCCCGCAGGTAGAGTGGGACGGTGCCCAACCGTCTGGCCGGGGCCACGAGCCCGTACCTCCTCCAGCACGCCGACAACCCCGTGGACTGGTACGAGTGGAGCGAGGAGGCGTTCCAGCGGGCCCGCGAGCAGGACCGCCCCGTCCTGCTCTCGGTTGGCTACGCCGCGTGCCACTGGTGCCACGTCATGGAGCGGGAGTCGTTCGAGGATCCCGACATCGCCCGGCTCATGAACGAGCACTTCGTGTGCATCAAGGTCGACCGGGAGGAGCGACCCGACGTCGACGCGATCTACATGGACGCCGTCCAGGCGATGTCGGGCCAGGGCGGCTGGCCGATGACGGTGTTCCTGACCCCCGACGGCCGGCCGTTCTTCGCCGGCACGTACTTCCCGCCGGAGGATCGCCGTGGCATGCCCGGGTTCCCTCGCGTGCTGGAGGCGATCGCCGGTGCGTGGCGGGAGCGCCGGGAGGAGCTCGTCGGTCAGGGCCAGCGCGTGGTGGAGGCCATCGGCCGAGCCCCCGGATCGTCCTCGGACCTGCTCACCGACGGGGTGCTGCGGGAGGCGCTGGCCGGCCTACGCACCGCGTTCGACGAGGAATGGGGCGGCTTCGGGGGTGCGCCGAAGTTCCCCCAGCCGATCACCCTGGAGCTCCTCCTCCGGTGGCACCGGCGCGGGTGGGACACGCTCGACATGGTCACCCGCACCCTCGACCGGATGGCGGCGGGCGGCATCCACGACCACGTCGGCGGCGGCTTCCACCGGTACGCGGTCGACCGGACCTGGCTGGTGCCCCACTTCGAGAAGATGCTGTACGACAACGCCCAGCTCGCCTCGACGTTCCTCCACGGCTGGCAGGTTACCGGGCGGGACCGCTACCGGGACGTCACCCGGACGACGCTGGACTTCGTCCTCCGCGAGCTGCGGCACCCCGATGGACCCCTCCTCTCCTCGCTCGACGCCGACTCCGAGGGCCAGGAGGGCCGGTTCTACGTGTGGGCCTGGGACGAGCTGGTGGCCGAGGTCGGCGAGGAGGTGGCCGAGGCCCTGGGCGCGGGCCCGGAAGGCAACTGGGAGGGGCGGAACGTGCTGTGGCGACCCTCGAACGAGGCCGACCTCCCGGAGGAGGCGCTCCGGAAGCTCCTCGACGGGCGGTCCCGCCGGGTCCGTCCGGCCACCGACGACAAGGTGCTGGCCGGGTGGAACGGCCTGGCGATCTCGGCGCTGGCCGCCGCCGGGCGCGTCCTCGACGAGCCGCGGTACGTGGAGGCCGCCACGGCGGCGGCCGGGTTCGTGCTCTCGGGGCTCCGCTCGGACGACGGCCGGCTGCTCCGGTCGTGGCGGGACGGGCGAACCAGCGGCCCGGCGTACCTCGACGACCACGCCCTCGTGGCCGCGGCCTGCCTCGACCTCTACGAGACCACCTTCGAGGTGCGGTGGTTCGAGGAGGCCCGGCGCCTGGCCGACGACATCCTCCGTCTGTTCGCCGACCCCCAGGGCGGCTTCTTCCAGACCGGGGAGGACGCCGAGCGGCTGGTACTGCGGCCCAAGGAGCTGTTCGACACCGCGGTGCCGTCGGGCAGCTCGGCTGCGGCCGACGTGCTCCTGCGGCTCTCGCTCCTCACCGGGGAGGCCGAGCTCGAGCGGGCCGCGGTCTCGGCGCTGCGCCGGGTTCACGAACTGATGGCCCGGGCGCCGACCGCGCTGGCGCAGGCGCTCGGCGCGCTGGACCGGTACGTGGGGCCGTCGAAGGAGGTCGCTGTGGTCGGCGACCCCGACGATCCCGCGACAGGGGCGCTGCTCGAGGAGGTGCGCCGACGCTACCTCCCGAACGTCGTGGTGGCCGCCGCGGGGCCGAACGATACCGAAGCGGCCAAGGCCGTCCCGCTCCTCGAGGCCCGTGAGCCGGTGGACGGCCGACCCGCGGCGTACGTGTGCGAGCGGTTCGTATGCCAGCGCCCGGTCACGGAACCGGAGGAGCTGGCGGCGCAGCTGGCCTGAGCCTCAGGCCACCCGGCCCGGCTGGCCGTCCGGGGTGGTGAACGGAAGGCCCTCGGCGACCCAGGCCTCACTGCCG
>DASQWG010000092.1:0-3680 GCA_035640375.1 Actinomycetota bacterium | reverse complement strand
ACGTACGACCTGGCGTTCGTGCCCCTTCTCCGGGGCTCAGGCCTCGAGGAAGGGGAACGACTCCTCACCGATGCCATCTCGCTCTACCAGGAGCTCGGCGACGCGGACGGGGTGGTCAAGGCCAAGGGGGACATGGGGCTGATCCTGATGAAGAGGGGCGACTTCCGTGCCGCCCTGCCTGTCCTGGAGGACTTCCTGTCCATGGCCCGAAAGCGAGGTGACACGTTCCGCCTCTCCGACGGCCTGATCCGGGTCGCCGACGCCCACCGGGGCCTCGGGGATCTCGATCGGGCCCGACGCGGGTACCTGGAGGCGCTGGACGTGACGGAGCGTGCCAACACTCCCGGCGGGGTCGCCGCGGTCCTCCAGCTGATGGCGTCGGTGGATGTGGATCGGGGCGACCACCGGCGGGCCATGAGGCTCTACGGGGCGGGGATGGCCATCGCCGAGTCGATCGGCGACACGGATGTGATCGTGGCCCCGTACGAGTTCGCCGACCCGCTCGGAGACGCCCGGAAGGCCATCGGCGACGAGGCCACCGACCGAGCCTTGGCCGAGGGCCGGGCCATGTCGGTCGAGGAGGCGCTGGCGTACGCGCGTTCCACGGATGCCTGACCTCCCGACCGGCACGGTCACGTTCCTGTTCACCGATATCGAAGGCTCGACGCGACTGGTCGCCGAGCTCGGCGAGGCATGGCCGCCGGTGCTCGAGGAGCACAACAGGCTGCTCCGCGAGGCGATCCGCGGCGCGGACGGGATCGACCTGCGCACGGAGGGGGACGCGTTCTTCGCCGTGTTCAGAAGCGCGCCGGCCTCGGTGGCCGCTGCGGCCGCTGCCCAGCGGGCCCTGGCCGGGCACGACTGGCCGGAGGGTGCGCCGATCCGGGTGCGGATGGGGTTGCACACCGGTGAGGGCGCGATCGGGGGCGATGACTACGTCGGCCTCGACGTCCACCGAGCCGCCCGGATCGCGGCCGCCGGCCACGGCGGCCAGGTGCTCCTGTCGCTGGCCACCTCGGAGCTGGTCCGGGGCGATCTCCCCGACGGCGTGTCCCTCCGGGACCTCGGCGAGCACCGCCTCAAGGACCTGGCCAGGCCGGAGCGCATCCTCCAGCTCGCCGTGGACGATCTCCCGGGGGAGTTCCCACCGATCCGCTCGCTGGAGACACCCACGAACCTGCCTGCTCAGCGGACCAGCTTCGTCGGGCGAGAGCGCGAGGTGGCCAGGGTGAAGGAGCTCCTCAGGGGACCCGGACTGCTGACGTTGAACGGTCCGGGCGGGAGCGGCAAGACCCGTCTGGCCCTGCAGGCGGCCCGGGCGCTCCTCGAGGACTATCCCGACGGGGTGTTCCTCGCGGAGCTGGAGCCGATCACCGATCCCCTCCTCGTCCCAGCGACCATCGCCGACGCCGTGGGCCTCCGGGCGGAAGGCGGGCGTCCGGTCCTCGATACACTGCGAGAGCAGCTGGCCGACCGGGAGATGCTGATCGTCCTGGACAACTTCGAGCAGGTGCTCGAAGGCGCCCCGGCCGTGGCCGACCTCCTCGATGCGGCGCCGCGCCTGCGGCTGCTGGCCACGAGCAGGGAGCCCCTCCACGTCGGCGGGGAGCAGGAGCTGGCCGTGCCGCCGCTGGGGCTTCCGGAGCCGGGGACCGCTCCCTCGCCGAAGGACCTGGTGCGATCCGAGGCGGTCGAACTGTTCGTTCAGCGTGCCACCGCGGTGGACCCGGAGTTCCGGCTCTCTCACGAGAACGCGTCGGCCGTGGCCGGCCTGTGCCACCGCCTGGACGGGCTGCCGCTGGCCATCGAGCTGGCGGCCTCGAGGGTCAAGTTGCTCTCGCCCGAGGCCATCCTGGAGCGGCTGGAGCATCGGCTGGAGCTGCTCACCGGCGGACCGGTGGACCTCCCGGCCCGGCAGCGGACGCTTCGGGAGGCGATCGGCTGGAGCCACGACCTCCTCGACCAGGGCGAGCGGGCCCTGTTCCGGCGGCTGTCCGTGTTCGCCCGTGGCTGGACGCTGGAAGCCGCCGAGGCCGTGGCCGGAGGCGACCCCGTCGGCGACGTGCTGGAGGTCTTGAGCTCGCTGGTGGACAAGAGCCTGATCACCAGGGCGACGGTCGCCTCCGGGGCGATCCGGTTCGGGATGCTGGAGACGATCCGCGAGTTCGGCCGGGAGCAGCTCCACGCGGCCGGCGAGAGCGAGACCGTCCGGGACCGCCACGTCGCACGGTTCCTCTCGCTGGTGGAGGCGGCGGAGCCGAGGCTCCGGGCCGTGGACCAGAAGCGGTGGCTCGACGAGCTGGAGGCGGAGCATGACAACATCCGCGCGGCGCTCCGATGGACCATCGAGGCGGGACGATCCGAGATGGGGCTCCGGATGGTCGGGGCGATCTGGCGGTTCTGGCACCTCCACGGCCACTTGGCCGAGGGGCGCCGGTGGGCGAACGAGATGCTCGCCCTGCCCGAGGCCTCCGAACGCACCGCCGAACGGGGCAAGGCGCTGACGGCCCTGGGGGGCGTGGCCTACTGGCAGGAGGACATGGCGGAGGCCGAGCGGGCCTACGAGGAGGCCCTGGCCATCGCCAGGGAGCTGGGAGACGGGTCGGCGGAGGCCGAGGGGCTGTACAACTTGGCCTACCCCCCGGCGTACCGAGGGGACATGGATACCGCGGTGGCCCTGGTCGAGGAGGCTCGGCAGAAGTTCGAAGCCCTCGGGATCGAGCGCGGGGTCGCCGACACGATCTGGCTCCAGGCCATCGTGGCCCGGCTGGAGGGGGACAACGTCCGGGCGCTGGCCCTGGGGGAGGACAGCCTCGTCCGACACCGAAGGGCCGGGGACCGGTTCGGGACCAACGACGCCCTCCACGTGGTGGGTCGGATCGCCCTCGCCGAGGATGACCTCGACACCGCAGAAACGTGCTTCCTGGAAGCCCTGGCATACGACGAGGAAGTGGAGAACCGGACCGGGATGGGGATCGTCCTGGACAACCTGGCGGCCAAGGCCAGCGGGGAGGGCCGGCACCTCTTCGCCGTCCGCCTGGCCGGAGCGTCCGAGGCGATCAAGGACGCGGCCGGCGGGCACGCCCCCCCGCCGTTCATCGACCTACCCGATCCCCGTGTTGCGGCCCGAGAGGTTTACGGGGCCGCGGCCGTCGACGCCGCATGGGAAGAGGGCCGGGCCATGACCCTCGAGCAGGCGGTCGCCTACGCACGCCAGGGGCAGTGAGGCGTCCCGGCTAGAATCTCGCCGCGGACCAAGGGGGGACGCCACGCCGGATCTTCCGACCGGAACCGTCACGTTCCTGTTCACCGACATCGAGGGATCCACCCGGCTCCTTCAGGAGCTGGGCGACGGCTACCGGGCCGTGGAGGATCAGCACGCGGCGATCCTGCGCCGGGCCATCGAGGCCGAGAAGGGCATCGTGGCCCGGACCGAGGGCGACGCGTTCTTCGCCGTGTTCCGGACGCCAGCCGGGGCGGTGCGGGCCTCGGTCGAGTCCCAACGGGCGTTGGCGGCGGCCGACTGGCCACACGGTGCTCCTCTCCGGGTCAGGATGGGGCTGCATACGGGTGAGGGCAGGCTGGGGGGCGGCGACTACACCGGCATCGATGTGAACCGAGCGGGCAGGATCGCCGCCGCCGGCCACGGCGGGCAGGTCCTCCTGTCCGACGCCACCCGG
>DASQWG010000091.1:0-6602 GCA_035640375.1 Actinomycetota bacterium | reverse complement strand
TCGGCTCGACCAGCCTCTCCTGGGGGAAGGGGCACTCGGAGATCGTGGGCCCGGCCATCAATCACCTGCTGGACTGGGCGGAGATCCGTCCCGGCCAGCTCGGCGGCGTCGCCGCGGGCCTCGGTCCCGGGCTGTTCACCGGCCTCCGCGTCGGGGTGACCACGGCCCGGACGCTGGCCCAGGTGCTGGGGGTGCCGATCGTGGGGATCGCCTCGCTCGATGCGCTGGCGTTCTCGGTCCGGTACTCGAGGTGGCGGATCGTGGCGGTGAGCGACGGGAAGCGCGGCGAGGTGTTCTCGGCCGGATACCGTCAGGTCCCCGGGGGGGTGGCCCGGGAGACCGAGTACCAGGTTGGCCCGCCGGAGCGCCTGGCGGCCGACCTCGAGGCCTCCGGCGAGGAGGCCCTGCTGGTCGGGGGCGGCGCCCTCCTGTACCGCCGCGTGTTCGAGCAGAGCGGCGGACGGGTGGAGTTCGCGTCGACGTCCAGGGCCTTCCCGGACGCCGAATCGCTTCTCGAGCTGGCCCTCCCGAGGTTCCACCGGGAGGAGACATCGCGGCCCACCGACGTGATTCCCTACTACGTGAGGAAATCGGATGCGGAGATCGATTGGGGTCGAGCAGGCCGAGTCGCCTGAGATCGAGATCACCCGGATGCGGCGCCGGCACCTCCGGGGCATCATGGCCATCGAGCGGCAGGTCTATCCGAGGCCGTGGAGCCCCAGCCTGTTCGTCTCCGAGATGACCTCAGGGAGGAGCCGGGTGTACTTCGTGGCGCTCGACGGACGCTCGGTGGTCGGCTACGCCGGCTTGATCTCGTACGGGGACGAGGCCCACGTAACCACGATCGCCGTCGACCCCGAGTACCAGCGCCTGAAGATCGGCACCAGGCTGCTGTACGAGCTGGTTCGACAGGCGATCGAGATGGGGGCTCGGGCCGTCTCCCTCGAGGTCCGGGTGACGAACTGGGGCGCCCAACGCCTGTATGGGCGATTCGGCTTCCGTCCAGTCGGGGTTCGCCGGAATTACTACCAGGAGACCAACGAGGACGCCCTGGTGATGTGGACCGACGACATCCGCACGACCGGGTACCACGACCTGCTCGAGCGGATCATCGACGCCGTCCCCCTGGGGGTCCGACCACCTCTGTCATGAGGGTCCTGGGGATTGAGACGTCCTGCGACGAGACCGCCGTCGCGGTGGTTGAGGACGGCCAAAAGGTCCTGTCGAATGTCCTGTCCAGCCAGCACGAGATCCACGGCCGGTTCGGCGGCGTGGTGCCCGAGCTGGCGTCGCGGGCCCACCTGGAGCGGTTGAACCCGCTGATCGAGGACGCCCTGGCCGAGGCGGGGACCCGGTGGACCGAGATCGAGGCCGTGGCCGTCACCCGCGGTCCGGGGCTGGCCGGGGCGCTCCTGGTCGGGCTGGCCGGTGCCAAGGCCGTGGCTTTGGCCCTCGACGTGCCGCTGGTGGCGGTGAACCACCTTGAGGGCCACATCTACGCGAACTTCCTGGAACACGGGCCCCCGGATCCGCCCTACGTGGTGCTGCTCGTGTCCGGCGGGCACACGATGCTGGTGCACATGCCGGAGCAGTACCGCTACGAGATCCTCGGTCAGACACTCGACGACGCGGCTGGGGAGGCGTTCGACAAGGTGGCCCGATTCCTGGGGCTGGGTTACCCGGGCGGCCCCGCGGTCGACCGGGTGGCCAGCACGGGCGACCCTGAGGCCGTCCGGTTCCCCAGGGCCATGGCCGGCTCCGGCGACTTCGACTTCTCCCTTTCGGGGCTGAAGACCGCGGTGATCCGTCACGTCAAGGCGGAGCGGGCGGCGGGGCGTGAGCCTCCCGTGGAAGATCTGGCGGCGTCGTTCCAGGAAGCGGTGGTGGACGTTCAGGCGCAGAAGACGGTGGCCGCGGCCGAGGCCACCGGCGTGGGAACGGTCCTCATGGGCGGTGGCGTCGTGGCGAACTCGCGGCTCCGGGAACGGATGGCGCAGGAGACCGAGGCCCGCGGGCTCCGATTGCTGTCACCCTCGCCCGAGCTGTGCACCGACAACGCCGCGATGATCGCGGTGGCCGGGCACTTCCGGCTCGCCCGTGGAGAGCGCTCGTCGTTCGACGTGTCGGCCGAACCGGGCCTCCCGCTCGGCTAGCATGCGCACAGCGTGAGCGAGGAGGCCGAGGGCACCGTCCTGGTGACCGGGGCGGCCGGATTCCTGGGGTCGCATCTTTGCGACCGCCTCCTGGCCGAGGGTCGCCGGGTGGTGGCCATCGACGATCTCTCCAGCGGCAGCATCGCCAATCTGGCCGAGGCCCGCTCCTACGGCAAGCAGTTCAACTTCGAGCACCTCGACGTTCGGGCCGAGGGCCTCCACTCGCTGTTTGAGCGTCATCGTCCCGAGGTCGTCATGCACCTGGCCGCGCAGCCCAGCGTGCGGGTGTCGGTCGCCGACCCGATGTTCGATGCCGACGTGAACGTGCTCGGGACGATCAACGTGCTGCAGTGCGCGGTCCGGACCGAGGTTCGCAAGATCGTGTACGCGGCCTCGGGCGGGACGATCTACGGCGAGCCTCGGCGGCTCCCCGCCAAGGAGACGGCCGCGGCCGGCGGCCGTCCCCTGTCACCGTACGGCGTGTCGAAGAAGGTGGCCGGGGAGTACCTGGCGCTGTACCAGCGGTTCAAAGCCATCGACCACACCTCGCTGGCCCTGGGGAACGTGTACGGGCCCCGGCAGGATCCCCGCGGCGAGGCCGGGGTCATCGCGATCTTCGCCGGCCGGCTGCTGTCGGGCGAGGCGTGCACGATCAACGGCGACGGCAACCAGACCCGGGACTATGTGTTCGTCGCCGACGCGGTGGACGCCTTTAGCCGGGCCATCGATCGGGGGTCCGG
The DNA here is from genome assembly GCA_035640375.1 of Actinomycetota bacterium. Classification (GTDB taxonomy): domain Bacteria; phylum Actinomycetota; class UBA4738; order UBA4738; family CALAEC01; genus CALAEC01. Next base: position 3,709 of record DASQWG010000091.1, on the reverse strand, counting down.
CAGGCTCGTCAACGTCGGCACCGGCCTGGAGACCAGCGTGAACCTGCTGTACCGGATGCTGGCGGAGATCGTCGGGGCGGAGCTGGAGCCGGAGTTCGGGCCGCTTCCGTCGGGAGAGGTCCGCAGGATCGCTCTGGACATCTCCCTGGCCGGGTCCGAGCTCGGCTGGCGGCCGTGGACGCACCTGGAGGACGGCCTCGGCGAGACCGTGGCCTACATGAAGGGCGTCTAGGCGCAGGGTTGCGATGTGGGGGCCGCCCCGTACGGCGGCCCCCACATCCGAGCGGTCACTTCGAGCAGACAGCGTACGCCGTCGCGGTGACCGGGTTGGCCGTGGTGTTAGCAACTTCCACGTACCAACCGATCGAACGGGCTCCGCTCATGACCGGCCGGCTCTCATCGGTCAGGAGGGTGTCGCCGGTGCTTCCGGTGGTGGACATGACCGGGGAGTCGACTCCACCATTGGTCGCCTGGAGCCCGGGTGGGCAATTGGCCTGGATGGCCACACCCCCCCCGGACGGCACGGTGCCCTGGGCCGTGGCGATCCTGGTGTTCTCCAGGAACAGCTTCTTGGCCTTCGCCTTGGTCAGGAAGGCTGCGGCCTCGCCCACGGCCGGCGTGAGGATCGCTGCTCCGGCGATCAGGGTGGCGACCGCGAGTGCCACCGTTCTCAGCCGGGGACGTTCGTAGGTGGTGATGAGACTCTCCATCGGCGCTCCCTACTTCGAGCAGACCGCGTACGCGGTCGCCGTCTGCGCGTCGCCCAGTTCTGTGATCTCAAGGTACCAACCGATCGAGCGGGCACCGGACGGGATCGGCCTGCTCTCGTTCAACAGGAGCAGCGATGTTGAGCCGCTCTGGAGGGGCGGGGCCGGAGAGTCCACCCCACCGCCGACCGCCTGCATGCCGGCCGGGCAGTTCAGTGTGACGGCCGTTCCCGATGAGGGGCCCACCGCTGCGGTGGTGGTGACCACCCTGGTGTTCTCCAGGAACAGCTTCTTGGCCTTCGCCTTGGTCAGGAAGGCCGCCGCCCCGCTGACGGCGGGGGTCAGCATCACCGCCCCGACCAGGATGGCCAGGATCGACAGGGGCACCGAGCGGGTCACCCGGCGCCGGAATCGCGCGAACATCGACATACGGTCTCCTTCGATCGTGCGGGCACGGACCAGAGCAGGTCGGACGATGGCCTCCCCCCTTCCTGGAATCGCGTCGGGCGGGAGTATGCCCGCATGGCGGTCGCTCGGTCAATCGGACGAACGGGCCACGGCGGACCCCCCGCGCCCTTGCCGGATGGCCGGGGGGTCGGCTAGACTTAGCACTCGGCAAGTTCGAGTGCTAACCGAGCGAGGAGGAGTCGCCACATGGCCAAGGGAACATTCACCCTCGAGCCCCTGGACGACCGCATCGTGGTCAAGCCGGGCGAGGAGGAGGAGACCACCGTGTCCGGCATCGTGATCCCGGACACGGCCAAGGAGAAGCCTCAGGAGGGCGAGGTCGTGGCCGTGGGGCCGGGCCGGTTCGAGGATGGCAGCCGGGTCCCCATGGACGTCAAGGTCGGCGACCGGGTTCTGTACTCGAAGTACGGCGGCACCGAGGTCAAGGTGGAGGGCCAGGAGTACCTGGTGCTGTCGGCCCGGGACGTCCTGGCCATCGTCAAGAAGTAGCTGGAGCCGTCGCCCGACGGCCGGAAGGAGTCACGTATGCCAGCGAAGATGTTGAAGTTCGACGAGGACGCCCGGCGGGCGCTCGAGCGCGGCGTGGACAAGCTCGCCGACGCCGTGGCCATCACCCTCGGCCCCAAGGGCCGGAACGTGGTGCTGGACAAGAAGTGGGGAGCGCCCACCGTCACCAATGATGGCGTCACCATCGCCAAGGAGGTTGAGCTCGAGGACCCCTGGGAGGATCTCGGGGCCCAGCTCACCAAGGAAGTGGCGACCAAGACGAACGACGTGGCCGGCGACGGGACCACCACCGCGACGGTCCTGGCCCGGGCCATGGTCAAACAGGGGATGAAGAACGTCGCTGCGGGGGCCAATCCGATGGCGCTCAAGCGCGGGATCGAGAAGGCCGTGGAGGCCGCGGTCGAGATGATCCAGAAGCGCTCTCGTGACGTCGAGGGGAAGGAGGAGATCGCCCACGTGGCGGCGATCTCGGCGGCCGACCCGGAGATCGGTGAGGTTATCGCGGAGGCCCTCGACAAGGTGGGGAAGGACGGCGTGGTTACCGTCGAGGAAGGGCAGACCTTCGGCATGGAGCTCGAGTTCGTCGAGGGGATGCAGTTCGACAAGGGCTACATCTCGCCGTACTTCGTCACCGATCAGGAGCGGATGGAGACGGTCGTCGAGGATCCCTACATCCTGCTCAACCAGGGCAAGATCTCCAGCGTCCAGGACCTGCTCCCGGTGCTGGAGAAGGTGGCCCAGAGCGGGAAGCCCCTCGTGGTGATCGCCGAGGACGTGGAGGGCGAGGCCCTGGCCACCCTGGTGGTCAACAAGATCCGGGGCACGTTCTCAGCGGTGGCGGTAAAGGCTCCGGGGTTCGGCGACCGCCGCAAGGCCATGCTCCAGGACATGGCGATCCTTTCCGGCGGCCAGGTCGTGTCCGAGGAGATCGGCGCGAAGCTCGAGAACGTCACTCTGGACATGCTCGGCCGGGCCCGGCGGGTCGTGGTCACGAAGGACGACACCACGATCGTCGAGGGTGCCGGCGACCAGTCCGAGATCCAGGGCCGGATCAACCAGATCAAGACCGAGATCGACAACACGGACTCGGACTGGGATCGGGAGAAGCTGCAGGAGCGGCTGGCCAAGCTGGCCGGAGGCGTGGCGCTGATCCGCGTGGGCGCCGCCACCGAGGTGGAGCTGAAGGAGAAGAAGCATCGGATCGAGGACGCCCTGTCGGCCACTCGGGCGGCCGTCGAGGAAGGGATCGTCCCGGGCGGCGGGGTTACGCTGATCCGGGTCGAGGAAGGCCTGGACGCCCTGAAGCTCGAGGGCGACGAGGCCACCGGGGCGCGGATCGTCCGGTCGGCGCTGAGCGAGCCGTCCCGTCTCATTGCCGCCAACGCCGGCCACGAGGGCGCCGTGGTGGTCGAGCGGATCCGGGCTGAGAAGGACGCCACAGGGTTTGACGCGGCTCGGAGCGACTGGCTGGATCTGATGAAGGCCGGGATCGTGGATCCCGCCAAGGTCACCCGGTCGGCCCTCCAGAATGCCGCCTCCATCGCCGCGCTCGTGCTGACCACGGAGAGCGCCGTGGTGGAGAAACCCGAGGAGGAGGACGAGGCCGCAGCCGCCGCCGGCGGGCACGGCCACATGCATTAGCCAGTAACGCTGGCAAAGAAGAAGGGGCGGCCGATCGGCCGCCCCTTTTTCCGTGTCAGTTGGGGCGCTACGGGCGCGCGCCTGAGGCGTTGAACGGTACGTACTGCGCGATGAGGGTCCGGTCCGTGAAGGTGATGGCCCCATCGGAATTGAACCACCGATAGTCCACCGTATGTGCTCCGGGACCGACCTGGACGGCCGCGTCGACCGAGCAGTTGATCTCCTCGTTGTTGGGACCTGACTGCTCGACGCGAGCCTCGATCTCCGTTCCGTCCACGAAGATCTTGCAGCCCCACGTGTCCTCGGCGCCGCTGTAGTTGGCCCAGTTCCCATCTCCATGGATCACCAGGTAGCCCGAGGCTGGGGCGGTGATGTTCGTCGTCAGC